>JABJBD010000071.1 GCA_018668795.1 Candidatus Puniceispirillum sp.
ACCAATGACAAATATATCAAAATCGACGGTTTTGTCTTTGTGGGGTTGTTTTGGCATTTTTGTCATTATTGGATCCATTACGAAGTAAAATTGTCGGCCTATTTAGTGTCATCAACTATGAATATTGAGGTGTTGGCGGCCTCGGCTACGGCACAAAATGCGGCAGGAGGCGTGGCATCGGTAATCACATAATCAAGTTCGGACACGTCGCAAATACGGACTGGTGCGTCACTTTCAAATTTTGAAATATCGGCCACCAGAATTTTGATTCTGGCATTGCGGATAATGGCACGGGCAACGGCCACCTCACGATCGTCAAAATCCAGCACCGATCCGTCGCTATCCAGCGATGACGCGCCAATCACAGCAAAATCAGCTTTGTAACGGTCAATAAATTCGACAGCCTGATTACCAACGATGGCACCATCACTTTGGCGCACTGCGCCCCCAACCAGAACCAGTTCGCGCAATTTCGCATTCAGGAAAATCTGAATAACATTAATATTATTTGAGATGACCGTTAGATCAGCATGTGCTGTTAACGCTTTGGCCACTTGTTCGGTTGTGGTGCCAA
Source organism: Candidatus Puniceispirillum sp. (assembly GCA_018668795.1). Taxonomy (GTDB): domain Bacteria; phylum Pseudomonadota; class Alphaproteobacteria; order Puniceispirillales; family Puniceispirillaceae; genus Puniceispirillum. Next base: position 575 of record JABJBD010000071.1, read on the forward strand.
TGTTCAGAAATACCGAACAATTATTTGGAATTAGCTGCGCCGCTTGTTTGCCGATCGCGGCTTTTTCCACGCCAAACAATCGCCGTCGTTCTTCATAGCCCCGACTTGACGTTGATAGCACACGCCGGGCGCCTCCATGCGTGCGTATGGCCAGACCACGGTCACATAGATCGCCCAAATCGCGTCGCACAGTCTGTGCCGTAACGTCAAAGCGTATTGCCAGTTCGTCAACATCCACTTTGTCGACATCCCGCAGCAACATGGCAATTTCTTCTTGTCGAGCATTCAATGTCATTGGTGTCTCCTGACCGATAAAGTTATAACGCAAGCCACCGTCAAACGCACGCATAATTTTCGTTTTTTACGCGATTTAGAACAAACGAACATATTTGAGCATTGAAATTCTTAATTCTTCCCAAATAATACGAAAATTCTTTATTATTTCGACTAAATTTTTAGTTTGACATTGCCTTCATGTTCGTATGAAGATTGAGTTAAGCCTAATTTATGGCGCTATAAAATTTAGGGAGGATATAAAATGCGTACATATATTTTGTCCGCGGTTGCAGCAGCTGTTGCAATGGCAGGGGCATCTTCAGCTATGGCCGACACGGCCGCAGCAAAAAAATGGATCGATGATGAGTTTCAGCCATCGACCCTATCAAAAGCCGAACAGGCTGCTGAGATGCAGTGGTTCATAGATGCCGCATCGCCATTCAATGGCATGGAAATCAATGTTCTGTCTGAAGGCATTCCAACACATTCATATGAGTCTGAAGTACTAACCAAGGCTTTTGAAGACATCACTGGCATTAAAGTTAATCACCAGATTCTTGGTGAGGGTGAAGTTGTGCAAGCTGTTCAGACACAGATGCAGACAAAGCGTAATCTCTATGATGCCTATGTGAACGACTCCGATCTGATTGGAACACATTCACGTTTGCAGCTTGCCTATAATCTGACCGACTTCATGGCAGGTGAAGGTAAAGCCGTAACCAACCCAGGTCTTGATCTTGACGACTTCATGGGTACCCAGTTTACCACGGGCCCTGATGGTGATCTTTATCAGCTTCCTGATCAGCAGTTTGCAAACCTCTATTGGTTCCGTAAAGACTGGTTTGATCGGGCTGACTTGCAAAAGGCCTTTAAAGCCAAGTACGGCTATGATCTTGGTGTGCCAGTAAACTGGTCTGCTTATGAAGACATCGCTGAATTCTTCTCAAAAGACGTCAAGAACATCGATGGCGTTGATATCTTTGGTCACATGGATTACGGCAAGCGTGCACCTGATTTGGGTTGGCGTATGACTGATGCGTGGCTGTCAATGGCTGGTGCCGGTTCTAAAGGTGAGCCAAATGGTATCCCGATTGATGAGTGGGGCATCCGTATGGAAGCTGGATCATGTAATCCATCAGGTGCATCCGTGTCACGCGGTGGTGCTGCAAACGGCCCAGCTGCCGTTTACGCAATCCGTAAATGGGACGAATGGCTTCGCAACTATGCCCCTCCAGGCGCGGCATCATTTGACTTCTATCAGTCTTTGCCAGCTCTGAGTCAGGGTAACGTTGCCCAGCAGATCTTCTGGTACACAGCCTTTACCGCCGATATGGTTAAGCCAAAGTCAGAAGGCAATAACACTGTTGATGACAATGGCAAGCCTCTATGGCGCATGGCACCTAGCCCGCATGGCCCATATTGGGAAGAGGGCCAGAAGGTTGGTTATCAGGACGTGGGTTCTTGGACAATCCTTAAGTCAACACCATTGGATCGTGCAAAGGCTGCATGGCTGTATGCACAGTTTGTTGTCTCAAAGACAGTTGACGTGAAAAAGTCACATGTTGGTCTGACCTTTATTCGTGACAGCTCGGTAAACCATAAGTCGTTCTCTGAGCGTGCGGAAAACCTTGGTGGTCTTGTTGAATTCTATCGTTCACCTGACCGTGTACGCTGGTCACCAACAGGTATTAACGTTCCTGATTATCCAAAGCTGGCTCAGATCTGGTGGCAGCAGATCGGCGACGTGAACTCTGGTGCCTTTACACCACAGGAAGCTATGAACCGTTTGGCTGAAGAAATGGACGTAACAATGGCACGTATGCAGGCAGCTGACGAAGCCGCTAATGTATATGGCGGTTGTGGTCCACGTCTGAACGAAGAAAAGGACGCGGCTTATTGGTACAAGAATGGTGGCGCCAAGCCCCCACTCGCCAACGAGAAGCCAGCAGGTAAAACTGTGAACTACGACAAGCTTGTTGCACGCTGGGCTAGTAACTAGTCTATCCGAATAACTAGCAAGCTCATGTTCTGCTGAGCATGAACCATAAGTGGGCTGGGGCTCGCGTAGCCCCAGCTTTTTAAGCGAACATAACCCGTACATCCATAGGTTTACCCGCATGGATGTTAAGCGGTAGAATGTTGACCATAGTGAAATGATTCCATTTCTGGATCATTTGTTTCGCTGGATCAGTAGTTTTAAAGGTAGGTTTATGGCCCTCGAATTAAAAAATATCACCAAAAAGGTGGGTGGGCAGGTTCATATAAAGGATACCAGTCTGGTTCTTGAGACAGGGTATTTTAACGTGTTGCTTGGTGAAACTGGCGCGGGCAAGACATCACTGATTAAATTGATGGCAGGTTTGGATCGCTGTGCGTCCGGTTCGATTATCATGGATGGACAGGATGTAACCCGTCTAACGACGCAAAAGCGCAATATAAGCTTGGTGCATCAGTTTTTCGTAAACTATCCGCATATGACTGTATTTGATAATATTGCGTCCCCGCTCAAGGTAGCAGGCATGACTAAATCCGAAATTGAAGGACGTGTCGAGGATGCGGCAGATATTCTGCAATTGCGCCCGATGCTAAATCGCTATCCACATGAACTGTCTGGTGGCCAGCAACAACGTACCGCGCTGGCACGTGCTATTGCCAAGCAAAGCAATGCTGTTTTCCTTGATGAGCCGCTGGCCAATCTGGATTATAAATTGCGCGAAGAACTGCGCGAACAATTACCTGAATTATTTGCTGGACGCGGCACTGTCGTTGTCTATGCCACGTCCGAACCTGAAGAAGCGCTTTTGCTTGGTGGCAAAACCGCTTTGATGCATGACGGGCATGTAACGCAATTTGGTACCACTGTGGATATTTATCGTCAGCCGATTGATATTGTATCAGCCAGCGTTTTTTCCGATCCGCCAATCAACCAGATCACTGTCACTAAAAAGGGTAGTACGTTTAAGCTCGATGCGGTTCCTGTTGAATGGACTGCCAGTAATATGGCCACATCACTTGCTGATGGTAACTATATCATGGCGATCCGTCCCAACAATGTTGTTCCTGTCAAAACCAAGGCTACGAGAGTTGCTGTGACAGGCATGATTACGGTGACCGAACTAAGTGGGTCTGAAAGCAGTGCGCATTTTTCCTTTGCGGGTCAAAACTGGGTATCGCTGGCACATGGCATCCATCCTTATGAAATTGGTACGGATCGTACCTTCTACATGAATCCGGAAAATTGCTTTTTCTTTTCACCCGATGGCCAGTTGGTGGCATAGGAGATAGCATGGCAAAGATAACCCTTTCAAATCTCCGACATAGCTATTCATCTGATCCGGCTTCACGTGATGATTATGCGCTAAAGCATATCGATCTCGACTGGAACGATGGTGGTGCTTATGCGCTGCTTGGCCCGTCAGGTTGTGGCAAATCGACATTGCTAAACATTATTTCCGGACTTCTGACACCGTCTGAAGGGCGTATCCTGTTTGATGGCGAGGATGTTACCGACTTGTCGCCCGATCAGCGTAATATTGCTCAGGTATTCCAGTTTCCGGTGATCTACGACACTATGTCGGTTTACGATAATCTTGCGTTTCCTTTGCGTAACCGTGGTGTTGACGCGGTAAAAATCGACCAGCGCATTCAGGAAATCGCCAGCTTGCTTGAGGTGCAGGACATGCTTGGTCGCCGCGCGTCAGGCCTGTCACCGGATAACAAACAAAAACTGTCCATGGGGCGGGGTTTGGTACGCGACAATGTAAATGTTGTGATGTTTGACGAGCCGTTGACAGTGATTGATCCGCATTTGAAATGGAAATTGCGGTCCAAGCTCAAAGAACTGCATCAGCGTGTCAAATTGACCATGATCTATGTCACGCATGACCAAACCGAGGCTCTGACTTTTGCTGATCAGGTTGTTGTTATGGATGAAGGTGAGATTGTCCAGATAGGTACACCTGTTGAATTGTTTTCACGTCCGGCGCACACCTTTGTAGGGCATTTTATTGGCTCGCCGGGCATGAATGTCCTGCCTTGTGACATGCGCGACAAAGGTGCTTTTTTTGAGGGCAAAGCGGTACCGCTTGAAGGCAAGGTGCGCTCAGGGCTCTCTGGCCGCACTGAAATTGGCATTCGTCCCGAATTTGTTTCGATAGGCAAAAAGGGTCTTGAAGCGACCGTTGTCAAAGTGTCCGATGTCGGGCGTCATAGCGTTGTTCAGGCGATGGTTGGTGATACCCGATTATCGGCGATTATTGATGATGATATTCCCAATCAGGGTGATGTCGTAAAGCTTGCTTTCCAACAGGATCAGACCCGTCTTTATTGTGATGGCTGGTTGGCAAGCGAGATCTAGGAGCATTTGATGAAAACACAAAATCAAAAAGCGTGGTTTTTTGTTCTGCCGGTTTTGCTTCTGGTGGCCTTTAATGCCCTGATACCAATGATGACGGTGGTCAATTATTCGGTTCAGGAAACTTTTGGTAATAATCTGTTTTTCTGGCAGGGGCTGGACTGGTTCGAAAATATTCTACGATCTGAGCGTTTTCATGCGGCATTGGGGCGTCAGTTTCTCTTTACTGGCCTAATTCTGATAATCGAAGTGCCACTTGGCATTGCTATCGCTTTGTCAATGCCGCGTAAGGGCATCTGGGTTTCGGTTTGTCTGGTGACAATGGCGTTGCCGATGTTGATCCCATGGAATGTCGTTGGTGCCATGTGGAATATTTTCACCTTGCCGGAAATTGGTCTGGTTGGATATCTGATGAATGATGTGCTTGGGATCAATTATAACATGACGCAAGACCCGCTTGCCGCATGGATCACTATCATCGTTATGGATGCCTGGCACTGGACATCATTGGTTGTTTTGCTGGCCTATGCAGGGCTAGTATCGATCCCCGAGGCCTATTACCAGGCCGCCAAGATCGATGGTGCCAGCAACTGGGCTATTTTCCGTTTCATTCAATTGCCGAAAATGAAGACGGTTCTGACCATCGCCATTCTTTTGCGTTTCATGGACAGCTTCAATATCTATACCGAGCCCTTTGTCCTGACCGGCGGTGGGCCGGGGAATTCGACAACATTGCTGTCGATTGATCTGGTTAAAATTGCGCTTGGTCAGTTTGATCTGGGGCCGGCAGCAGCGATGTCGCTGATCTATTTTGCCATTACATTGCTTGTCAGCTGGCTTTTCTACACGCTGATGACCAAAGACAATCCAAACTAGGGGCATTAAGATGCAAAAACGCCATATCGTTCCACTGCTCTATATCCTGTTTTTGATGTTACCAATCTATTGGTTGGTTGCGATGAGCTTCAAAACAACAGGTGAAATCCTGTCGGGCTTTTCTCTGTTTCCCCAGACATGGACGCTGGATAATTACCGAGTGATCTTTACCGATCCAACATGGTACTGGGGCTATATCAATTCGATCACCTATGTCTCGATCAATACGGTCATTTCGGTGATTGTGGCCTTGCCTGCGGCTTATGCCTTCTCGCGTTTCAGCTTTCTTGGCGACAAACATCTGTTTTTCTGGCTTCTGACTAACCGCATGGCACCAGCGGCTGTGTTTGCCTTGCCGTTCTTCCAACTCTATTCGGCGGTTGGCTTGTTTGATACGCATCTGGCGGTGGCCCTGGCGCATTGCCTGTTTAACATTCCGCTGGCGGTTTGGATTCTCGAAGGCTTTATGCAATCCATTCCCAAAGAACTTGATGAAACCGCCTATGTTGATGGCTATTCCTTTCCGCGCTTTTTTGTTACGGTATTTATTCCGACGATCAAGGCTGGCGTTGGCGTCGCCGCGTTTTTCTGTTTCATGTTCTCATGGGTCGAACTGCTGCTAGCCAAGACCCTGACGGCAGTGGCTGCCAAGCCGATTGCCGCGACCATGACAAAGACCGCATCGAGTGCCGGATACGAACTTGGCTTGCTGGCGGCCGCGGGGACTTTGACCATCATTCCGGGCGCGATTGTTATTTATTTTGTGCGTAATTATATCGCCAAAGGTTTTGCGATGGGGAGGGTGTAATGCTCAGCTGGATGGCATGGACATTACCGACGGCATTGGTCTTCATCGGGATTTTTTCGGCGATGGCTGTTCTGATTGTGGTCGAAATCAGATATCCTGGTGGACATGAACGTAAAGGTATTCTTGGCCTGACCACGACGCGGGGTGATCGGCTGTTCATTTCTTTACTGGGTTGTTCATATATCTTTTTGGCATGGCTTGGATTTGTTGGTACACCTTTATGGTGGCCACTTGCCATATCGGTTGTTGCCAGTATTTTGTGCTTCTGGAAAGTCTAGGCAATATGCATAAGGGGGAAAGAGATGCAAAAGGATTACATCCTTGCCATTGATCAGGGCACGACCTCTAGCCGTGCGATTATCTTTGATCGCGATCTAAAGCCACTTAACACGGCACAGGCTGAATTCACGCAACATTTTCCACAGTCCGGCTGGGTCGAGCATGATCCCGAAGATTTATGGTCAACGACCATCGATATGTGCCGGCAGGTGATAGCTAAACAGAAAATCGCCGCCAGTGATATTGCCGCTATTGGCATTACTAATCAGCGTGAAACAACCTTGGTATGGGATAAGCACACTGGCAAGGCAATTTATCCGGCGATTGTCTGGCAGGATCGCCGTACTGCCGATTATTGCCGTGATCTCAAAGCCGCTGGCCATGAAGAGATGGTGTCAGGCAAGACAGGCTTGCTTCTTGATCCGTATTTTTCGGCGACCAAGCTGAACTGGATTTTAACCAATGTTGACGGGGCGATGGCGCGCGCCAAAGCCGGAGACTTGTTGTTTGGCACGGTTGATAGCTATATCATCTGGCGTCTAACGGGGCGGGTGGCCCATGTGACTGATGCTACCAATGCGGCACGCACGATGCTGTATAACATCGCCCAAGGATGCTGGGATCAAGACCTGCTTGATCTGTTCGAAATTCCGGCACATATGTTGCCCGAGGTCAAAGACAGCTCGGGTCATTTTGGCATTACGCATGATGACCTGTTCGATGGGGCGGCTATTCCCGTTCTTGGCGTTGCTGGCGATCAACAGGCCGCCACCGTTGGTCAGGCCTGTTTCCAGCCAGGTATGATTAAATCGACCTATGGCACGGGTTGTTTTGCCTTAATGAATACGGGCGATAAAATCGTATATTCCTCTAACCGCCTATTGACCACGATTGCCTATCAGCTTGATGGCAAACCAACCTATGCGCTTGAAGGCTCTATCTTTATCGCGGGTGCTGTTGTGCAATGGTTGCGCGATGGCCTGAAGATCATTTCATCTGCATCTGAAACACAGGCCTTGGCCGAAAATGCCAGCACCACCGAACAAGTATATTTGGTGCCAGCCTTTACTGGTCTTGGCGCGCCATACTGGAATGCTGACTGCCGAGGTGCCATGTTTGGTCTGACCCGCAATACAGGGCCTGCCGAAATTGCCAAAGCCGCGCTGGAAAGCGTTGCCTATCAAACGCGCGACCTGATCGAAGCGATGCGCGCTGATTGGGATAATAAAGACAAGACGGTATTGCGTATTGATGGGGGCATGGTGGCGAATGACTGGGCGATGCAAATGCTCTCAAACCAGCTTGGTGCGCCAGTTGACCGTCCGATTGTCACCGAAACCACGGCACTTGGTGCGGCCTATCTGGCTGGATTGGCCGCGGGTATCTGTTCGCCCCCTGACAAATTCGCGGATAGTTGGAAGCTAGAAAAACGTTTTGAACCAAGCGTTGATAGGGACTATTCTGATAAACTATATGCGGGATGGAAACAGGCGGTTGCACGCCTGCTTCATGATCCGCAAACGTAAAAGCAAATCCCCCAGCCCCCATCTCAGGAGACTTAAAATTGACTACCAAGGTTGCTATTAACGGTTTCGGTCGCATTGGCCGGAATATTGTGCGTGCGCTTGTCGAATCTGGACGTGATGATATTGAGCTTGTTGCCATAAATGATCTGGGGCCTGTCGAAACAGGCGCCCATCTATTGCGCTATGATAGCGCCCATGGCCGTTTCAAGGGCAACATCACTGTTGATGGTAACAGCCTTGATTTTGGCATGGGCAAAATTGCTGTATCGGCCGAACGCGATCCCACCGCTTTGCCTTGGGGTGATGTTGATGTGGTGCTGGAATGTACTGGTGTTTTCACCGCGCGGGACAAGGCGGCGCTTCATCTGCAAAGCGGTGCGTCGCATGTACTTATTTCGGCGCCTGGCGCTGATGCGGATAAAACCATTGTCTATGGTGTCAATCATGAAACGCTGACCGTTGATGATCGCATTGTGTCAAATGCCTCATGCACAACAAACTGTCTGGCACCTGTGGCCAAAGTGTTGCATGACACAGTCGGTATCAAGCGCGGTTTCATGACCACAATCCACAGTTATACAGGCGATCAGCCCACCTTGGATGCTTTCCATAATGATCTCTATCGGGCACGGGCAGCGGCGGTCAATATGATCCCGACCTCAACAGGTGCAGCCAAGGCGGTTGGTCTGGTGCTACCTGAATTGTCTGGCAAGCTGGATGGCGTGGCTGTGCGTGTGCCAACACCAAATGTGTCGGTCGTTGATCTGACCTTTGAAGCGGGGCGTGATACGACAAATGAAGAAATCAATAATGCTGTTGCGGCGGCGGCGGATGGTGCTATGGCAGGTGTGCTTGATTTCACCATGGACAAGGTTGTCTCAATGGATATGAATCATGATCCGCATTCATCAATCTTTGCTGGTGAACAGACCCGTGTGATGGATGGCAATTTCGTACGTATATTGACCTGGTATGATAATGAATGGGGTTTTTCAAACCGGATGCTTGATACCGCATCTTGGCTTGGCACATTGAGCTAATAGCCAAGGCTTTGCAAAGCAAAATTTTTCGTGTTTACTGAACGAAGATGTTACTGAGTTATTTGAGGAACGCTTGATGCGGCAAAAGAAAAACAGCATGATTTTGACCGAAGTCGAGTTGGAATTTATGAGTGCTGTTTGGCAGATCAATGGTGGAACCGTGCGCGAGGTCATGGCGCAGTTAGCGGCTGACCGTGAACTTGCCTATACCTCTGCCTCGACGATTTTACGCATCCTTGAACAAAAGAAATTTTTAGTCAGTGAACGCTCGGAAAAGTCATTTATTTACAAGCCCCTTATCGAAAAAGAGGACTATCAATCAACCTATTTAATGAATGTATCACAAAAGCTTTTTGACAATACCCCGTCAGCTATGGTGGCACGTCTTGTTGATGATGAAAATCTGACCGAAGACATGCTTTCCGAAATGCGTGAATTGCTGGATCAGAGGCTCGAAAAGAATGCTAAGTGATCTTCTGCTAAATGAAAATGTGGTCAACGCCTATATTGATGCGAATCTGCTGTTATTTGTGATTTTTATCTTATGGTGGGTTGCTAGGTTTATTTTATCCGGAATGGGTCTGGTTGGGGCTTATGGTGCGCAATTGCGGTTGCTCAATGGCATTATGCTGGCTGGGGCTTTATGTCCGCTATTGATCTATTTGGCTGGTGGTGTTTTATCGCAATATACGTTTAATTTCTCAGATATTATCGTTGCGCATTATCTTGATGGTGATTTTAAAATCCGGCCATCGACGATGCAGTTGCTAATCGATGCGCCCAGCCATTTTGTTCGTGATTTTGTTGGCCAATCTGGCACCTTCATGGTGTGTCTTGCATTGACTATTGCTGTTGGTTCAGTTGGCTTTTTGCTTAAAGCTATCGTCAATCTGTTGGCATTGCGTCGGGCACTACAAGCTTGTCACCCTTTGCGCACAATAGGGTCGGTTACCTTTCTGGTCAGTGACACGGTTCTGGTGCCTTATTCAACGCGTGGCCTTCGACGTCGGTATATTGTGCTTCCGGCAGTCATGCTTGATAATATGGCTGATGTCAGAATGGCAATCAGCCACGAGCTTCAGCATTTTCGTCAGCATGATGTTGAATGGGATATGGCACTGGCATTTTTGCAATCTCTATTCTTCTGGAACCCGGCATTTTATCTGCTGAGAAAAAACATTGGTCGGCTCAGAGAGATGGCATGTGATCAGTCACTTATTACGCGCCGCCGCTATGATATCCGTGCCTATTGCGAATGTCTGTTGCGCGCTGGTCGTCGCTCAATGATGGTTGGTAATCCGGTTTCAACAATGCACATGTCAGTCGCCCTTGTTGAAATTGACGCCCTACGTCCAGATATCAGCGCTAGTATGCTACGTCTTCGGATACTGGCGCTTATCGGCTATGATGGTCGGACAGATAGCTCGCGACTGATATATTTACTGTTCATGGTGCCTTTGATAACATTTGTTATGATAAGCGCGGTGATGATGCGCAGCCCGGCTGACTGGAGCCATGATCGTCTTATGCTATCCACCATTGTGAATTTGGAACGCCTTGAAACCCGGAATAGCAATAACCTGATGATTGTCAGACCACAGCGCTAAATCTTGTCATAAACATCAATCAAAGATTCAATGTCATGCTTTAGGGGCAGTTGGTTTATAATATCTGTTAATTCTGTCTATGCTAACCTAGCGTCTGGCGTGCGAGGCATTTAATGTGAGGCATTCAATGTCTTTGGGGCACCCAGCAAGATAAAGGGGGCAAGATGTCCGATACGGATCTTACGTCGATATTGGGGCCAAAGGTACCAGATTGGCACCCACCACAATCACCGTTTGACGCGGGTTTTGAAAAAGCCGGCCTGATTGGCAATCATGTGACACTTGTGCCGCTTGATGCCGATCTTCACGCGGTGGGTCTTTTTGCCAGCTTTGCCGAAGATGAACAAGGTACCATATGGCGCTATCTGCCTTATGGCCCCTTTGAAACGGTGGTTGAATATACCGATTATGTAAGGGCGAAGACGGCATTAAAAGATGTGTTCTTTTTTGCCATTCAGGATAATGCGACAGGCCGTTTTGTGGGTGTTGCGTCCTATTTACGCATCAATCCGACTGCAGGCTCGATTGAGGTTGGTCATCTGTGTTTTGCTCCCGCCTTACAGGCAACCATTGGTGCAACCGAGGCGATGTTTCTGATGATGCAATGGGCGTTCGACGCTGGCTATCGTCGCTATGAATGGAAATGCAATGCGCGCAATCTGCGCTCGCGTCGCGCGGCCCAGCGGCTTGGCTTTTCCTATGAAGGCGTGTTCCGTCAGGCCATGGTGACCAAAGGGCATAATCGTGATACGGCGTGGTTTGCCATGATAGATGCCGAATGGCCAGCCTTGCGCCAAGCCTTTGCAAGCTGGCTTGATATGTCGAATTTTGATGCTGAGGGGTGCCAGTATAAATCCCTATCCAGCTTAACCGCACCAATATTAGTTGCGTGCGATCCGGCTTTGGATTGAATAGCCGTTATAATTCCTAACCCCATCCCTTGACAAAATCTTCCTGAGCGCTTGTTTCGATACTACCTAGGCGGATTTGCCTGATCGTCTTGATCGCTGTTTCACCATCAATGCCAAAACGGCGCAGTAAAATCCCTGCGATCATACCGGTGCGCCCCAATCCGGCCTGACAATGAATAACTATGGTCTTGCCGTTACGGATACGCGCTTCCACACCGTCAAGCAGTTGCTCTAATTCTGTGGTTTGCTCCTTGGGCGGAACACCATGATCACGGATCGGAAAGCTGGCATTCTCAAGCCCAACCGCGGCAATCATGTCATCAAGGGCGGTCACCCCCAGCCGCGTGCGGTCGTCTGCCTCAATCAAAGACAACACAAAATCTGCCCCTGCCGCCGCCAGCCTTTCGACATCATCTTTTATATCACTATCCGTGGCGGTGCTATGAGCGCGCAAACCCGGACAAGACGCCAATAATACGGCACCCAGATTGCCGGTCTTGTCTGCACCATCAAGGCTGGCAATATCAAGCCTGTTCCAGAATGGTTTATCGATGGACATATCCTCCTAAAGATACTTTAAAAGGGTCGTTGTTGTTGGGCAATCACCTTGCCATAACCCTTAATGCCCACCGCCCATAGCGCCGATTTTAACCGAATAATCGACAGCAACACCATAGTCAGGATCATCATCACTATCGATAATGATCTGTCCAGAGCGCGATAGCAATTTATGACAGTCTGGTGAAAGATGCCGCAACATAATCTGTTTGTTGGATGCGGCATATTTACTGGCAATATCTTCAATCGCCTGTAAACCCGATTGATCGACAATGCGTGACTCGGCAAAATCGAGGATCACCAGTTTTGGATCGCTATCAATATCAAATAATTCGATGAAACTGGCTGTCGAGCCAAAGAAAAGCGGGCCTCTTATATCATAAACCAGCGCGCCTGTTTCACGAACCGATGGGCGCGTCGAGGCCTGAATACGTTTTGCCGCGTTCCAAGCATAGACCAGTGCCGAAATAATGACCCCAACGATCACCGCGATGGCCAGATCCTTATAAACGGTCACGGCGGTTACCAGAATAATGACAAAGGCATCTGCAGGCGGTACCCGCCGCAAGATCATCAATGAATTCCAAGCAAAGGTGCCGATAACGACCATGAACATAACGCCAACCAAGGCGGCTAGCGGGATCATTTCGATCAAATCCGATGTGAACAGAATAAACCCAAGCAGGAATAATGATGCGGCAATGCCAGCCAGTCGCGTACGCCCCCCTGATTTTACATTGATCATCGACTGGCCAATCATCGCACAGCCACCCATGCCACCAAAAAAGCCAGTGACAAAATTGGCCGCGCCTTGGGCGACACATTCGCGTGATGCCCCGCCGCGCTGATTGGTCAAATCACCGACCAGATTCAACGTCAGCAGACTCTCGATAAGCCCGATCGCCGATAGAATAAAGGCATAGGGGAAAATGATTATTAACGTTTCCATGGTTATTGGAACTTGCGGTATCGCAAAACTTGGCAAGCCACCAGCAACGCTTGCCATATCCCCAACGCGAAACACACTCAGATCGCCGATAATCACGACCATCGTTACCGTTACAATCGCAACCAAAGGTGCCGGAATGGCTTTTGTGATCTTTGGTGTGACCCAGATCATCGCCATAGTGACAGCGACCAAAGCCAGCGTCATATATAACATTGGTCCTGCCATCCAGCTTGTTGACCCGTCGGCATTGATAATCTGGAATTGCTGCAACTGTGCCAGTCCGATTACAATCGCCAGCCCATTGACAAAGCCCAGCATCACCGGATGCGGTACCATGCGGATAAATTTGCCAAGCCGGAAGATACCAGCCAGTAGCTGTAAAATGCCCATCAGCACAACCGTAGCAAACAGATACTCAGCCCCATGATCCATCACCAAGGCGACCATCACCACGGCCAAGGCACCTGTTGCGCCTGAAATCATCCCTGGACGCCCGCCAAATACGGCAGTGATCAATCCGACGATAAAGGCTGCATATAGCCCAACAAGCGGCGCCACCCCAGCAACAAAGGCAAAAGCAATCGCTTCGGGCACTAACGCCAATGCAACAGTAAGACCTGACAATATTTCGGTCTTGACTTGCCTTGGGGTAAAGATTGTCTTTGCAGAGCCAGTGTCGGATTCATCTGAGGACGGCATGCCGATCATTTTGGCGATGCCATGGAAAAAGGGGTTGGGCATAATATCTCGATTTGTGGTTTATAGCGGGCTGAATGAGTCCCAGAGATATGCCCTGTATCATATGTTTTGACAACCCGTCACAGCGAACTAACAGCGAACTAGATGCGCTGAAGCCATAAAATATGCTATGACTAACTGTATCACGAGGGGTGTGATCGAGTGTAAAAGGAATCAAGCCAAATGACGCCCACACAAAATACCGATATGCTGACGGGGTTGAACGCTGGAATTTATGCCGATATACGGGCGGGCATTGCCAAGATATGTGCTGAATTTCCTGGCAGTTACTGGCGTGCGCTTGATGCTGATCGTACTTATCCCGAAGCCTTTGTTACCGCTTTGACGAAGGCGGGTTATCTGGGATGTTTGATTCCTGAAACCTATGGTGGTTCTGGTCTTGATCTTACCGCCGCGGCTGTCATTCTTGAAGAAATTCACAAAAATGGTGCTAATGCGGCGGCTTGTCATGCGCAGATGTACACGATGGGAACACTGTTGCGTCATGGCAGTGATGACCAGAAACGCGCTTTTCTGCCCCAGATTGCCGATGGTTCTTTGCGGCTTCAGGCTTTTGGTGTTACCGAGCCTACCTCTGGCACCGATACGCTAGCACTGCAAACCACGGCACGGCGTGATGGCGATAGCTACGTTATCAATGGCCAGAAAATCTGGACATCACGGGCTGAACATTCTGACCTTATGCTGCTTTTGGCACGCACCACACCGCGTGACAAGGTTGCCAAACGCACCGATGGCTTGTCGGTTTTTCTACTGGATCTAAAAGGTCTGCTTGATAAAGGTGTCAGCATCCGCCCGATACGTACGATGATTAATCATGCCACCACCGAGGTATTCTTTGATAATGTCACCATTCCGGCAAATGCGCTTATTGGCGAAGAGGGCAAGGGGTTTCGTTATATTCTATCAGGCATGAATGCCGAACGTATCCTGATCGCGGCTGAATGTATTGGCGATGCAAAATGGTTTATCGAAAAGGCCAGCACCTATGCCAATGAACGGTCGGTTTTTGGCCAGCTGATTGGCAAAAATCAGGGAATCCAGTTTCCGCTTGCCAAAGCATATGCGCATATGACCGCAGCCGAGGCCATCGTCTATCGTGCGGCGGCCCGCTATGATGCTGGCGAAGACCCAGGCGCAGATGCGAATATGGCGAAAATGCTGGCGGCTGATGCGTCTTGGGAAGCGGCCGAGGCATGTATGCAGACATTTGGCGGTTTCGCATTTGCCGAAGAATATGACATTGAGCGTAAATTCCGTGAAACACGGCTTTACCAGATCGCGCCGATTTCGACCAATTTGATATTGTCCTATATTGCCGAGCGGGTTCTGGGCCTGCCAAAATCATATTAGACAAGCTAAATCAAAATATCCGGTATAAGATTGTCCAGAGGCAAGGGGGCTTTAAGATGAATTACGATGACTGGATTGGCCACAGCTTTAGCAGGACCGACATAATAACCCCACGCCTTGTCACGCATTTTACCAATACCTTTGCGCCGCATATATTTGACCAGGCCAAAGTGCCACTTGGGGTGTTCTGGTGCTTAAGTCCGGATGCGGTGCCTTCGTCGGATATTGGCGGGGATGGTCATCCCAAGCTTGGTAATTTCTTGCCTGATATCGGCTATGAACGGCGCATGTGGGCTGGCGGTGCTTTGACCTTTTCCGGCACCTTCAAAATCGGCGACAGCGTCACCAAAACCACGACCATCCGCGATATCCAGTTCAAACGCGGCAAAAGCGGCAATTTATGCTTTGTCACCATCGGGCATGATTATCATGTTGCTGATAATCTGATCCTTGCCGAACGTCAGGATGTTGTCTATCGCGAAACAACAGACAATTCTGCTATGGTGCCGCCACCCAAGGCCACCAATGACAGCAAAGACACTGCGCTTGCCACATGGCAGGTCACGCCAACCTCACTGATGATGTTTCGCTATTCGGCGCTGACCTTTAACGGACATCGCATTCACTATGACCAACCCTATGCCACAGGGATCGAGGGTTATGATGGTTTGCTTGTTCATGGGCCGATGCAGGCAACTTTGCTGCTCAATCTTGCTGCCACGCATAAAGGGCACGCGCCCAGCACATTTTCCTATCGCGGAGTTGCGCCGCTTGTACTTGGCGGGGCAATCAATGTTACGCTGACCGCTGATGAAACGGATCACCTGAGCGGGTGTGTGATTGCCCCGGATGGAACCATAACAACAAGGGCAAAAATCACATGACACATATCATTCCTACAACAATGCTATTTGTGCCAGGTGATCGGCCTGACCGACTAGAAAAAGCCGCTGCAACAGGTGCCGACGCTATTGTTATGGATCTGGAAGATGCTGTTATCCCAGACAATAAGGCTGCCTGCCGTTCCACCCTTTCAACGCTAACGACCTTTGATGTACCTTTATTTGTGCGTTGCAATGGGACTGACAGCGCATGGTTTGCCGATGATTTGGTTGCCATACGTGACTCGGTTGCCGCG
This sequence comes from Candidatus Puniceispirillum sp., assembly GCA_018668795.1. Taxonomy (GTDB): domain Bacteria; phylum Pseudomonadota; class Alphaproteobacteria; order Puniceispirillales; family Puniceispirillaceae; genus Puniceispirillum. The sequence goes on from JABJBD010000071.1 coordinate 17,009, forward strand.
GGTATTATCGTGCCAAAATCCGAAACCCCAGATCAAATTGATGCGGTACAGGCTGTTCTGGGCAAGGATGCTTTTATCATTGCGCTTGTTGAAACTGCCCGTGGCATAGACCAGCTACCTGATATTCTGGGTCATTCTGGCGTGGCGGTATGCGCCTTTGGTCATCTGGATTTTGCGCTTGATCTGGGGACGAGCCCAGATTGGGAACCGCTTTTATTTGCCCGTCATCAACTTGTTCTGCAATCGCGTCTGGCAAATAAGCCAAAGCCGCTTGATGGGGTCAGCGTCGAGATTAATGATATCGATGCGGTCAGTCATGCGGCTTTACGGGCGCGCGCTATGGGCTTTGGTGGTAAGCTTCTTATTCACCCGAACCATGTTGCGCCAGTAATGGCGGCCTTTATACCAGACAAGGAAAGCTATCAATGGGCGCTTGCCGCGGTTGCCCAATCGGATGCTGGTGCCGCCGCCAAGATGGATGGCCAGATGCTTGATTTGCCAGTGATTAAAAAGGCAAAGCAGATTATCAAGGACTATGAAACCCATAACAAAATAAAGTCATAGCGGTCTAATTGAATGGAGTGAAGAATGTCGGAAAAAGAGCTTGATGGGTTGTTTGTTGTCAGCATCGAACAGGCGGTTGCTGCCCCCTATGCCTCATGCAAACTTGCTGATGCAGGCGCACGCGTTGTAAAAATTGAACGTTCCGAAGGCGACTTTGCCCGCAAATATGATGCTGATGCGCGCGGGAATAGCTCGTATTTTGTGTGGTTAAACAGAGGCAAAGAATCATTGTGTCTTGATTTGAAAGATACCAATGATCTGGCCATGTTACACCGGATGATTGCTAAGGCCGATGTGTTTATCCAGAACTTGATGCCTGGTGCTGTTGAACGGCTTGGGTTTTCGTCACAAAGTCTGCGCGATACATATCCGCGCCTGATCACCTGTGATATAAGCGGTTATGGATCGACTGGTGAATTCAGCCAGATGAAAGCCTATGATTTTCTGGTTCAGGCCGAAGTTGGGCTGGCGCAAATTACTGGTGCGCCTCAGGCTCCCGGGCGGGTTGGCGTTTCCATTTGTGATATTGCCGCTGGCATGACGGCCTATCAGGCCATTTTGCAGGCAATCATCGCGCGGTATAGAACTGGTCTTGGGCGCGGGATTGAGGTGTCGTTATTTGGTGCTCTGGCCGACTGGATGAATGTGCCTTATCTACAACATCATTATGGTGGCAAAGCGATTGCACGACCGGGGCTTCATCATCCGTCCATCGCACCCTACGGCGCTTATGAATGTGGAGATGGACAGGTCATTCTGATTTCGATTCAGAATGAACGCGAATGGGTGCGTCTATGCCAAGTCGTATTAGAAGATGCGTCGATCGCCCGCGATGACCGTTTTGCCAGCAATATTGCCCGCGTTGAACATCGCGTTGTACTTGATGCAATCATCCTTTCCGCTTTTGCTAAACATGACAGTGATGCTCTCATAAAATTGCTTGCTACAGCCGACATTGCCTATGGACGTCTGAACAGCCTTGATCAACTTGCCAACCATCCACAGGCGCGTTTTGTTACGGTGAAAACCAGCGAGGGCGACCTTGAAATACTTGCACCTGGCGCAATAGTTTCAGGCGAATCGCACCATTTTGGCGCCGTGCCCGCCCTAGGTGAACATGACAACGCATTACGTGATGAATTTTCTGATAGCTAGATAATATAAGATTTCGATTTATATTCGTATCTGTCCAACATCAATATCTGATAATGCCTTGTTATAAATAAAAATTATAAATGCTGTGCATTTTTTGCTCTGCAGTGGTGCATAATTAACGCTTCATTTGCCATTACATTCTCTATTTTTTAGCATGATACCAACGTCGGTTTTGTTATAGTTTGTAAGTTGGTTTTTGAGTTTTAGGTGTTGGTATGGATTTGGGAATAGGCAAAGTTGAGGATTCCTATTCTCGTGCATGCAAAAACCGCATGGAAGCCATGCTTGATGATTACATTAATTCCCTAGAAATGTTGGCATCACTCGATACCCTTAAAAATATTTTATATGGCGTTCGTGTGGTTATTGATTTCCGCAATCGTCACCTCACCGACTTTGCCGAGGTAAATCTTGAAAAAGATCCAAAAGCTCGGTTTTTCAGTGTCTCCATGACACGCAAAGATATTGTTCGTGATGTCAGGCGCGTCATGAGAACGGCTGGCTTTGACGAGATGAAGCTGGACGAAGACACGATGACACTTTGGGTGTTTATCAACAAACCTACCTTTGACCAGCGTAACGAAGTGGCTCTGGAAGCAAGTAGATTGGATCGTGCAATTAGGCAACGCGTGGCAAATGTCAAACGTGACACACTCGAAAGATTGCGGGCGGCTGTTGATCGCGAATATATAGAAGAACTTGATATCAAACCAACCATGGAAAGTATAGAAATTATCTGTGCCCGAACCATGGTTTTAATCAGGCTTATTAGCATTCGGCGAAAAAAGCAAATTATGGGAAGCTTCTTTGTTTTTGATAGTAAGGACGATGAAGAATTATGGGAACAAGAGAATACTGATATTTTCAAAAAATTCTTTAAGATTCATGACATTGATTACGATGCTGAAGTTGAGCTACCTGTAAAAATTGCCAAAAAGAAGCCAAAGAGAACCGAAAAAGTAAAACAGCTTATTTATGTGTCAAGGCCGACTGATTTTACTAATGGAATATTAAAAAACATTCTTCGTTCATCTAAAGTGAATAATGTTGAATCAAAAATTACTGGTTGTCTGATTTGTCGTGCCGATTTCTATTTTCAATTTTTAGAAGGGCCAAAAGAAGCCATTGATGAACTTTACGAAAAAATCCTTGTTGATAAGCGCCATTTTGATATCAAAAGACTGCGCCAGAAAAATGCAAATGCCCGTGTTTTTGAATTCATGGCATTGAAATATGAATTTAATAAAAGCTGGATGTGGTCACATGACCAGGTGAAAAACGGTACGATACATAATTTGAAATCTGATGAAGCTATGGCCATTTTTGAGAAACTTGCCAAGGAGGAAGAGGCAAGACAGGCAGAGGCCAAGAAAAGCAAAGAAGAAGATGACAAGCGCAACCAAATGCTAGCCAAGAGAAGGGCTGAGACGCGAAAATCGGCGGCAAATGCTAGTTCTTGAATGCCCTACCGAAACATTGTCTCTGCTTGATATAGTTTGTTAATTTTAGCCACGTTACAATGGTGCGTCTGACAATCTATTGGGTGGTGATATGAGCTATTTCGCCGATCTTATATCTACATTATTTGAACGGGCTTCAAGTCTCGGCAAGCTATCAGGCCGGAAACAGGCACCTATAGACACGCTATGCCGCGAATTGCTGACGAGTAAAGGTGAAGTATCAGGAGCAACTCTGGCTCAGGCCGTCCTGAATAGCTATGCTGCTTCGGGTGATGCGGATAAGCTGGCTTTCTTTTTTCAGCTTCGCGATGAATTCGATCTCGATGCGAATACGGCAAAAACCGCTTTGACGGCCTATCAGCAAAACCCCGACAAAAAAACCTATGCCGCTTTTATGCATGCGGTTGATGCGCCGCGGCTGGAACTTGTGCGCCGCCTTAATCAGGTGTCGGGCGCCACTGCCCAGCTTGTTGCCATGCGGCAGGATTTACTGCGTCTGGCAATAGACAATCCGGAAATTGCGATTGTCGATCATGATTTCAAAAACTTGTTTCTAAGCTGGTTCAATCGCGGATTTCTGGTGATCCGGCCAATCAACTAGACCAGTCCGGCACATATCCTTGAAAAGATCATTGCCTATGAAGCTGTCCATGAAATCGATAGCTGGGATGATCTACGACGTCGTCTACAGCCTGAAGATTGTCGTTGTTTTGCTTTCTTCCACCCTTCAATGCCCGATGAGCCTTTAATCTTTGTGCAGGTGGCATTAACGGACGCGGTGTCGAACTCGATACAGGTGATATTGTCTGATGACCGTAACGCCATAAGCGCAGCTAGCGCCACGACAGCTACCTTTTATTCGATCTCGAATTGCCAGCAAGGCTTGGCCGGTATTTCATTTGGCAATTCGCTTATCAAGACCGTTGTTCAAACCTTGTCACGGGAACTGCCCGATCTTTCGGTTTTTGTAACCTTATCGCCAATGCCCGGCTTTGTGAGTTGGTGTGTGGGTCTCAACATCCAGCTGGATAGTCCGGAGCCAGATGATTTGCGGCGGATAGCCGCCCATTATTTGATTAATGCCAAATGACCAGATAACCAGCCAATCGATCCGGTGGCGCGGTTTCGTCTCACTAATGGGGCTAGGGTGCATGCCATTCATAGCGATGCTGATCTTTCCGCAAAGGGGATTCAGCAATCGGCAGGGCTGATGGTTAACTATCTTTATGATCTACCGCATCTGGCTGATAATCATGAAGAATTTGCAACGTATAATAACGTTGTCGCCTCGCAAGACGTGCAAAATTTGGCGTCAGAGGCCATAAAACAGTTTCAGTTCTAAGCTTTATTCACGCTTGCACTGAAAGGATTTTTGACAGGCCGCATTTGGGCTGTCATTTGAAATTTGTGCTGGCTGACCACGGCTTTGCCGTTGGTAAATACATTTGGTACCTTCTTCAGGGTCACGTTCGACTTTCATCAGGCGGCAGACTTCCATCTTGGGCAGTTCTTTGCTTTCTTTTTTTGGCACATATGTTTTGCCAACTGCAAACGCTGTGCTGGCTAGGCCAGTCACAAGAAATGTTGCCATCAGGGGGACGAAAATAGCGCGCTTCATTCTGTTACCCATCCTTGCTATCGGCAACGTCAATATCATCCTCTGATCCGGGCAAATAGGCTTTACCTTGAATTGCGCGTGCGCCCAGCTTGTCAAGCAGTTCAGGCTTGTCGCTAATCAGACCGCGGATTGTATCTTCAATATGCTTTTCAGCTGCTTCGAATGACTCGGCATCCATTTCGGCAACACCATCAATGATCCAGTGAACTTTTACCTGCATTTTGTCTCCTTTTCTGACGGCCATCGGCCATCGAAAGCTAGTTCTTGAACGTCAGACTTTCAAAAATTGTACCAGCTTTGACCTGTAACTTAACAATTTCTTCACCGTCAACTTTGCCTTGGGCTTCGTCGCGTGCTTCAATACTGCCTTCTTCGCCAATAGCGGCGGCAATCGAATACCATACATAGGCTGTTTCAAAGTCAGCTTCTTCAAGCAGCATGGCATGATAGGATGCAAATTGCATAACGGCCGTGCGGTCACCATCATCAATCCGTGCCTGTAATTTTTCACGCAAACTTTCGCGTGCGTCTTTCAGCGCTTTTTCTGGCATCATATCAACCAGCTCGTCGGCCAGTTCAACAGCCTCTTCAATACCGCCAAGTACAGCAGACCATGCCCAGATCAGAGCTTGCTGAAAGTTCTGCGGGCGTCCTTTGCCGGCGTGTAGCAGAACAGCCAGATTATATTGCGCATCATGTTGCGAGGCGTTCGCTTGGGCTTCAAAAATCATGATAGCGTCATTGTAATTTTTGTTTTTGACCGCTCCAACGGCGCGGCTAAATGCGGCATCGCTGGTCAGATCAGCATCAACGCTGGTGGTGTTGTCAGCCGCCATACTCATTTGAGTGGCAAGCGTCACCAACAACAACATTCCAGCAAGCTTTCTGGTACAAAATGTCATCGCGCGCCACATCATCTAACGACCTGCCATCATGACAAGTTGCAGATAGAATACACGTAGTTTGAATTTGGAATTGGGGCGGCGTTCATAAACCACAATGCGGGGACGGTCAGTCCCCGGTTTTTGAAACTCGATCACCATATTCTCGGGCAGATGCACACCATGATTGGTCATTGTGCCCTGAGGGTCACGCGAAAACTGGTCGTTGAATTCCTTATCGATCCAGATCAACGCCAGCGCTTTGCCCAGAATATCAGGCAAGCGGGTCTGAACATCTTTGCGGTTACCAAGATGTACATCACCATTAACCAGACGAAAACCGCTACCCCCATTCTCATCACGTCGTGCGGGTGGGTTGGCTTTCGGCACAGTGATAAGAGCATTTGGTGGATTTGTACTCATGACACCCGAATGAACGTAGAACCAATAATTTAGATAATGCTCATATCATGCCTGAAAAATGAAAAATGGCAACTGATTTAGCGTCCGAACCCCATGATTTGATGAAAAAACATGTATGCGCGATAAAAAAATCATATTTGCCTGTTTCGGCACAGAAATTGAATAGACATGGCAGATAATTAATTAGCGAGGGTCAAAATGTTAGCCATAATCAGGTCAGGTATTGCTGCTGCCAATAAAGAGATCAGTTTGATTTCCAACAATATTGCCAATGCAAGCACGAACGGATTCAAACGGTCTTCCGCCCAGTTTCAGGATATTTATGGCATTGCTGGCGAAAAACGCGCGGCAGCACAGGTTGGCATGGGCACAATTTTTGATTCTACACGCCGTAATCATGCGCAGGGTGCCTTCAAGACAAGTGGTAGTGAGCTTGATCTGGCGGTAGCTGGCGAGGGCATGTTCATTGTCGCCCCCCCGAATGCGGGAAATGAGCTGCGCTATACGCGTGACGGATCGATGCGGCTTGATGAGGATGGCTTTATCGTCAATAACGAAGGTCATTTTCTGATTGGCCTTGATGGTGATCCGCTTCGCCTACCTTTGCGACGCTTTCCGGATGAAGGCGGTGCAGATGCGGCTGAAGAGCTTCTTACCTCGGTAACGATTGGCGTTGATGGTCAGATAAAGGCAACCTATGCGGGGGCTATGACACGCGGCAATGGGGCGGTCATCAATCGTGGGCGCATTGCTTTGGCGCGCTTTCAGAACGAGGCCGATCTGACCTCCAAGGGTAACGGCCAATTCATCATGAATGCCAAAACTGGTTTACCTGCGGTTGGGGCTGCCAGTCAGGGTAATTTTGGCGATGTTCTCAGCGGTAATCTTGAAGTGTCAAACGTGAAAATCAACGATGAACTGACCAGCATGATCCGGGCACAACAGGCCTATTCGGCCTCATCGCGGATGCTCCAGACCGACACTGATATCGTCAAGAGATTCCTCTAGTCGCACGGTAATATAGCTTATTTCACAGGGATAGTGACCGATATATCGGTGATGGTGATGATGGCTTCGCTATCAATGCTCAAATCGCCATCAATGCTCACAGCCAGCGCGGTTTCCAGCGTTAGAACCAGCTCCATTGGTCGGTTGCTGGCCTTGCTCATATGGCGGGTTAGCCGGTCAAAATATGTATCTGATACGGATAATTCGGCTGTCATCAGCGGGCGATCAACGAATATATGTAATTGTCCACCACCCTTGCTGTCGGCCATGATTGTGTCTGGCGCATCGATAGGCTTGTCGTCAATCGGCCTGATAGTCACTGCGCATTGACCGCGCGCGATATTCTTCAAATTACAGTTAATTTTCAAAGCCCGTGCGGCGGCAAAACCATCTACTGATATATCGGCCATTTGAACCGACATATTGATCTGGTCGGTTTGATGCCAGATGGACTGTCTGGCGTCAGCCACTTATGGCTTCCTGTTGATTTATCTGTTCCATGAAACTGCGCAGGCGGGCGATAGCAGCCTTTTTGATTTGCGATACGCGGCCTGTGGTCACTTCCAGAATCTCGGCAATTTCATATACATTCAGCTCTTCGACATAATAAAGCTGAATAACCAGCGCTTCACGCTCGGGCAGGGTGGTCAGCGCATCTTTCAGAACGTTGCGCAATTCACTGTCGCTTATATTGTCTTCTGGTGTGTTTTCATTCGACACAAACCAGATAGAAAATTCGTCATACACATTATCCAGAGATTGATGCACATTTGCCTGAAATGCTTGTTCCCATTCGCGCATTTCTTCCGGCGCGATGTCCAGATCACCAGCGACTTCATCAATCGATGGATCACGCCCCAGCTTCTGCCGCAGAATTGATTCGGATTGACGTGCCTTTTTTTGCATCTGAATCGTCGTGCGGCACAGATTTGAATTTTTACGCAGATGATCGACAATACTGCCGCGAATACGGATGCTGGCATAGGAGCTAAAGGTTGCGCCTTCCTGCACCGAATAATTCTGGGCGGCCATGACCAGCCCGTAATATCCAATCTGAACCAAATCCTCGATTTCGGCAGAGGCGTGTACCCGGCCATGAATATGCCATGCGATCTGGCGTACCAGTTCCATATGATCGCTGATCAGGCCTTCAACATCGGGTTTTTGTTCCGCGTAACCGGATTTCATGGGTTATGCTCCTGCCATGCTTGGCATTTTGTTAAAATAACGAATGCCGTTGGCTTGGTTCGGGGTGGCATCCATAACGGCTTTTGACAGGCTTTGCAAAGCCAGGTTTTCGGGTAAATTCTTATCGCCAAGGCTGATCGGACGGCGCTCGACGATTGATTTTCTGATCCGGTTTGACAACGGTAAATACCCAGCTAACTCTAACTTTACATCCAGAAAACGGTACACGATATTTTGGAATTTGGCAAAATGTGCTTGCGCCTGGCCTTTGCCAGTCACCATATTCACGACAATTGAAAATCGTTCCACGCCAGCTTCCAGATTGGCTGCCTTGATTAATGAATAGGCGTCAAGAAAGCTGGTCGGCTCGCCAACCAGAACCACGACAACACGGTCGGCCGCCGCCACAAAGGCAATGGAATTATCCGATGCACCCGCTGGCACATCAGCAACAAGAACATCAGGCTTTGGTTCCAGATTATCCATCAAGCGGATTGTTTCATACCGTGTTTTCTTGTCCAGATTCAGCATGTCCAAAAGGCCGCTTCCCCCCGACAGAAAATTCATGCCCAAAGGCCCTGAACAGACTGTGTCGGCTAAGGGAACCTTGCCGCTTATCGCGTCACTGATATAATTCTGTGGATTTACGCCTAACAGGATATGGGCATTCGCCATCCCAAAATCGGCGTCCAGCAAGGTAACCTTTTTGCCCATACGCGACAGGGTAAGACTGAGATTGACAGCGATATTGGTTTTACCAACGCCGCCTTTACCACTTGCTACTGCAATTGAAGATGCCATGTCTGGATCACTCCGGCTTAGAAAAAACAAAGTTGTCCGCATTGGACAAACGTAAACATATCAGCGCGTTCATTAGCAGTTCTCTTTTAAATATTGCGCTAATATTGCCTCGGTAGCAATGGCAATTCCGCCAACAATGGACTTTGTCCCTGTCAACAGCCCAATGCCATTGCCATGCGTTAACAGGCTGCACAACTCAGGTGGTGTTGCCTCACATTCGTCAAGTTTGGTCAAAGCAATTGTTGGAGACAGCTGTTTATACAGATTGCATTGATGCCCGATCATAACACTGCTACTCCCCCCCGGAATGGCCTGTACAACGGCAACGCGTGCTGGATCCAGCGCGGCTGTCGCCTTGCGGATTGCGGCCACTGCCTGATCGGGCTGGGCCGACACATCCATAATCATACGGCGGCTTGTTTCCTTTACCCGTAGTGACAGTTCGGCAAGCGGGAAATCTACCGATGGCATATTCATCAAACGTGCGTGATCCTTGATTGTCTCACCAGCCACCCTTTCGGATGTCACTGTGCCAAGGATCATATTATTGGCAATGCCGGTTTCCTTACAATGCGCTGCGATCTTGGTAGCCAGAGTTGTTTTTCCGCTACCGCTTGACCCAACCACACAGATCAGACGCGCTTCAAACAGGTCTTCGGTATGCGGGCGTACTAGCTGGCGTGCCAGTTCATGCATAAAGCTAAGTCGTGCCTTTTCATAAGATTGGCCTTCAAAAGCATGCTGTAGTTCGCTGACAACCTCCGGTGTAAATCCAGCCTGACGTAGCTTGATCGTAGTGCTATGTCCCAGCTTTTCGCTCAACCCATTTTCATCGGTAATCATCATCCCTGTCATCATTGATTTCAGGATTGCCATATCCTTTCGCATTGACGCCATGTCAGATGGTGTTGATGTAGGCTCGCTTTGGCTTTTTGCTAAGGCTTTCAGGGCAAAATCAGCAGTTATGCCTTCATCTTCTAGCGTGCCCTCAACATGTTCTTGAATCAGTTTCTGATCGAACAATTCGGTAAAAGCGGGCGCTTTCTTTGGCGCCTTAGATGGCCTGACCTTGACACGGTGCGCCGCGTCATTCGTCGCGACCATTTCGATCTTGCCGTTTCGATTTGCCGTTTCCAGGATCAAAGCATCATCACCCAGCTTTTGGAAAATTTCATCCATTGCGGCTGCGGTATCTGCTGCTGATACGGTTATGGTTGCCATTATTTTATCCTTTCATAGTCAAATCTATTGAGGCCAAAGCCCACTTTGTTATTCGCTGGCTTCGCCACTGACGGTCGCAACGACTTCAATTTTTCTTGATTCAGGTAGTTCAGTGAAGGCAAGTACAACCATATCGTCGATATGCTGACGAACGATCGCTGAAAATTCTCGACGGATCGCAGGTGACACAACGATCACTGCTTGTTTATCTTGTGACGCCAATGTCTCATTAGCGGCTGAAATTCTTTGCAATAGTTGCTGGGCAAGGCTGTTATCAAGCACCAACCCTTGATCGCCACTCTGACGTGCCATTGAAATCAGCATATGTTCCAGATCGGAATTTAGCGTGATCACGGGCAAAGGCTGGTTCAACGGTGCGACCTGCTGGATCAGTAATCCGGCAAGGGCAGGGCGTAATGCCTCGGCCATATCGGCAGTTGACAGATTGCGTGCTGCCAAGCCTGACATATTCTCCAGAATACCGCGCAGATCACTGATTGGAACACGCTCTTCAAGCAAGGTGCGCAAAATCCCTGTCAAAGTATGAAGGGGCACCAGCTTGGGCACAACTGACTCAACAAGACTTGGTGAGGTTTGTCCCAAATTATCAAGCAGGCCTTGTACATCGTCTTGGCCGATAAGCTGACCAGCATATTTATAAAGTATCTGGCTTAGATGCGTTGACAGAACTGACTCAGGGGCAACAACAACATAACCTTTGGCTTCGGCTTCGGTCTGTTGCTGGCTGGTAATCCAGATAGCATCCATGCCGAATGATGGATCTTTAACCTCGATACCATCGATTTTGATATTCACATTATCACCCGGAATGGCCAGTTTACGATCAGGGAAAACCTGATCTTCGCCAACGATTGTAGGGCCAATGCGGATACGATAGGTATTGGCTGGCAAGCTCATATCATCACGGATACGAACCGCCGGAACAATAAAGCCAAGTGCCTTTGATACTTGCCGGCGAATACCTGTAATCCGGTTGGTTAGAGGGCCACCTGTATCTTCTTCGACCATTTCGACAAGCCCGTAACCAAGTTGAATTGATACCGGCGCATTATCTGCAATTTCGTCAAGTTCGATCAGATCTGGTGACGTGGTGGCTTCTTCCTGTTCGGCCAATTCTTCAGCTTCGCCATCTTCAAGAGCTTGACGTTCCTTTACATAGGACCAATAGCCAGCTCCCGCGGCAATCAGGGCCGCACCGATAAATAACAGATTTGGCATGCCTGGCACAAAACCGATCAGCATCAATACTCCGGAAACAGGCGCCCATGCGCGTGACAGGCTAATCTGGTTGCCAATATGTGCAGCCATATCCTGAGTTGATGAAACACGGGTTACGATGATCGCTGTGGCGATGGCCAGAAGCAAAGACGGTATCTGGGCAACTAGGCCGTCACCGATTGATAATAAAATATAGTTTTCGGCAGCAATGCTCACTGACAGATCATGTTGTGAAATGCCGATAATCAGACCGCCAACAATATTGATAATCAGGATCAGGATCGACGCCACCGCGTCACCTTTTACAAATTTTGACGCACCATCCATGGCACCGTAAAAATCGGCCTCGCTGGCAATCTCTTCGCGCCGGTCGCGCGCCTCGTCATTGGTCAGCACACCAGCATTCAGATCGGCATCAATCGCCATCTGCTTGCCAGGCATCGCATCAAGGGTAAAACGTGCTGAAACTTCTGAAACACGCCCCGCACCCTTGGTAATAACAACAAGGTTAATAATAATAAGAATAATAAATACGAAAATACCGACAGCATAATTGCCAGAGATAACAAACTCGCCAAATGCCTTGATGACCTGACCCGCAGCGTCACCGCCTGTATGCCCTTCACTAAGTACAATCCGTGTCGAAGCAACGTTCAGACCAAGCCGCAGGATTGTGGCGATCAGAAGCAGGCTGGGAAAACTTGAAAAATCTAATGGCCGTAGTGCATTCATCGCGACCATCAGGATCAAAAGAGACATTAGAATATTAAAGACAAAAAACGTATCAAGCAGGAACACCGGCAACGGCAGAACCATCATCGAAATCAGCACCAGAATACCGACAGGTAAAATGCCAGTCGTTACCAGCGCCTTTGGATCGGTGATACCAAATCGTGCAAGTGTCATTTCCATGACGCATACCCTCTGTCATTATATTGAACAGCATGATGCCCATACCCCAGAACACTACCTCGGATATGTGTTGTTATATGTTTGCTAACAAATTGAATATACATGCTTTTATGCCTTTAAACTTATATGTTGCAGCCAGATAATCTGATTGCACCTGCGTATAGAAAGGCAATAAACGTGCCAGAACGAAAAAAATTGGCGTTTTTGGTAAGAAAACCCTGAAAATCGAACAAATAAAATGAGTGGCACGGATAATGCATAGCCGATGTGTATCAAATTTATGAAGAATGGAACGGACCCATGCAAAAAACTCCCAAGCGGAATACCTTAGTTACCTTTGCAGCTTTAGCGGCGGCATCAATAGCGGTTTCTGGCTGTCAGCTTGCCGATAGCCTTGGCGGCTCGTCGGCAATGTCCACAAGCGGCACAGGCGCATCATTGCTTGAGCAAAGTCAGGCCGCATCATTGGCATCAGTCGCCGAGGTGTTTGACGCTGGCGCAGATGAAATCCCAACATTAACAGCTGTAGGCTATGCTGTTGTGTCATCTCAGCCAGGACGCTCAGATGCGCAAAAGCGGTTGATGGCAATTCGCTCGGCACGAATGGCGGCGATGCGTGATCTTGCTGAACAAATTCACGGCTTGCAGGTAGATAGTTCGACAACGGTGATCGATCTGATGGTGCAAAACGACACGTTCCGTGGCGTGGTTTCAGGCACAATTCGTGGCGCACGCACTGTTCGCATTAACCCGACTGGCTCGGATACATATGAAATCGTGCTGGAAATTGACCGCGATATGATTGCCCATCTTATGGGAACTGCACGAAACTATGGCTAGGGCTGTCCCTTATAAATGCCAATATGTGTGGTGCTTCTAACCTTGGGGTGTAAAGCAGAACAATGAAAAAAGATGGTCTTTCCATTATCCCGTTCTCCCTGCCAAGCTGGCGTGCGCTGATACTATCAGTGCTGCCGGTTTGGTTTGTTTTGCTGTGCACTATATTCATATCAACAGCCATGAGTGCTGAAGGCTTTCGGTTTGCCGAGGCTACTGGACGCGCTGTCATCATGCATGAAGCGGCAACTGATGAAGCCCGCATGATTGCGCTTGAAGATGCGCTTTATCAGGTTGCGTTGCAGGGCGGTGCCGAGGTGAACGGATTTTCGGCGGTAACGACGGATACAACCTTGAGCGATCATTTCGTTGTACGTCCGTCTAGCCGCATTCTTGATTATACCATTACCAATGAAATTGTTGATGATGACCATTACATGGTTACTGTACGGGCGGCAGTTGGCGCATTGCCAAAAGCCGAATGTGCGACACCGCGTCATCATAATGTAACGGTTTTTGCCCCATCCATTTATGTTGGGCCAACAGTACCAGCATGGTTGGCACCGATTGCCAGATCCAGCCTTACCGAAATGCTCATGCAGATGGAACGGCACCCCAATCTTATGACGCGTCGGGCGATCACAACCAAACTTGATGTTGCTGCTTTGGCGCGGGCGAATGATGCGTTTGACTACAAGGCTTTGACCGAGGGGCGGGTACGGGTTGAGACAGGTGATTTTGCTTTTGTCCCCGAAATTTCATTTAATGCCCGAAAAATAGGCGGTTTATTGCTTAATGAAATGTTGCTTGATGTCACCATCACAATGCATGTTACCGATGGGGTGTCCTACGCGCCAGTCCTTGACCACAGCGCAACAGCGACGATCAAGCTGAGTGATATTACACCATCCCAAACATTCAATGTCCTGTCCCGCAGTAAGCGCAAGGACATCACTGCACAAATTTTAGGCATAATGCCTAATTTCATCAGTGGATTAACGAAAAAACTGACCTGCCGCCCGCTTATCAGCACCCTTACATTAGCTAATGGTGTTTTAACGGTACCCCTTGGCAAAACCCATGGTGTAGGCCAAAATTCACTAGCAGTGACCAGTGGAACAGATACCCTTTGGACCATTTTACGTGTGTCAAAAGCAGACGCACGAACGGTTGTCCTTGAGCCCTTAAACCCGGCACGTGATAAGAACATGCTTCAGGGCGCAAAGGTTGAATTTATGGAGTTAACGCAATGATTACACGCACTATTTTTACAATCAGCTTACTGGCTGGATTAACTGTTCCGACGCTTGCTGTCGCCCAATCGCAACCGATTGTCGTCCTTGAATATCCAAATCAGTCAGCATCGGGCAACGTGGATAGTAATAATCCATTTGTGATCGATGCAAACTATACTGCCAAGCATAAAGTTATGCAGAATGAGACACTTAGTCATGTCATTGACAAGCATTATGCCAATAGTGGGTTGAATTTGAAATTCATCGAAATGGCTATTGTTGCTGCCAACCGAAAGGCCTTTGTGCGGGGTAACCCTAATTTTCTTTACGCTGACAAAACATTACATCTGCCATCATTGAATGAAATTCGCGATATGATTCTGGGCAAGAACAAGGCCAATGCAGGCAGTGGCGGGGGGAGTTCACAAAGTGATCAGATCTATTTCATCGGGGGCTAATCCTGCTTGCATGCATAAAATAGCGCTGCCTATTATTGCGGCAATGATCGCGGTTGTTGCCAATGCTGTTTCAGCCCAAGCCGTTAGTGCTAATAAAACTGTGCCGATGCCAACTGTGAATGACGAATTGGCGGATAAAAAGGACACAGATAATCAAATTATTACGGGTAAATACATTAACCAAATCGTTTCTCAGTTTTTATTGGTCAAAGGTGTGGAAGCAACGCCTAGCTTAAATCCATCGCGCCTCTTTCGTAAATGTGATGGGCCTTTGACTGTGAATCCGATGTTTGGCAATTTCCAAACTGTACGTGTTGAATGTGAAGACGTCATTGGGTGGCGTGTTGCTGTACGAACCAAGATCAAATCAGAAGTAGCATATGTTAAGAAAACCACACATAAAAACACCACTAAAATTACCAAAAATATCTCAAGAAATATAACAGCTAAAGCTGTCAAAAAAGCTGAAACGGCGCGTGTGGTAAGCCTCACACGCAGCATGCGACGTAATGAAATTATCATGCCTGAAGATGTTGCTTTTATTGATGTATCAATACGCGAAGTTGCAGGTGTGTTTTTTGAACAAGACGACGTGGTTGGTCGGCGTTTAAAAACATCAGTTTCAGCAAGAAAGCCAGTTTTTGCACGGCAACTTCAACCACATTGGATGGTCGAGAAAGATCAGGAAGTAACGCTGATTAATCGTTCTGGTGCGATCGCTGTCAGTATGATAGGTTATGCCTTAGAAAACGGTCAATATGGTGAGTGGATTAAGGTCAAAAACGCGAACAGCAATAAAATTGTTCATGGCCAGATAATTAATTCAAAAAAAATTGCAACAGGGGCTAACATTCAGTGAGTTCTAGTCGTTAAAGTACT
>JABJBD010000035.1 GCA_018668795.1 Candidatus Puniceispirillum sp.
CCGGCATAATCCCGATTTTACATTCGCCCGGGGTGATGATGCCCGGACAGTTAGGTCCGATAAGCCGACTATTGCTGGCATCCAGCGCCCGCTTTACTTTCACCATATCCAAAACTGGAATGCCTTCGGTAATACAAACGATCAGAGGCATATCAGCATCAATTGCTTCCATGATCGAATCCGCGGCAAAAGGCGGCGGCACATAGATAACCGATGCATTGGCTTCGGTGTCACGCATCGCTTCGGCAACCGAATTGAAAACTGGCAGATCAAGATGTATCTGCCCGCCTTTGCCAGGCGTTACGCCGCCAACCATCTTGGTGCCATAGGCAATCGCCTGTTCGGAATGAAAAGTGCCCTGAGCTCCGGTGAAGCCTTGGCAGATAACACGTGTGTCTTTATTTACAAGAACCGACATATCGTCCTCTATTTTTTGATAGCTGCAACAATCTTGGCGGCGGCATCCGCAAGATCATCAGCAGGAATGATATCAAGACCTGACTCGGCCATGATTTTTTTGCCTTCGGCAACATTGGTACCTTCAAGCCGAACAACCAGCGGCTTACTCAGCCCCAGATTACGCGCCGCCATCACAACCCCTTCGGCAATGATGTCACAGCGCATGATACCGCCAAAGATATTCACCAGAATACCTTTGACATTGTCGTCAGTCAGAATGATCTTGAACGCTTCGGTAACCTTTTCGGTCGTGGCACCGCCCCCAACATCCAGAAAATTCGCTGGTGAGGCACCATGTAGCTGGATAATATCCATCGTCGCCATCGCCAGACCCGCACCATTGACCATACAGCCAATATCGCCATCTAGTTTGATATAATTAAGATCAAATTCAGATGCTTTTACCTCGGCGGGGTCTTCTTCGGTTAGATCGCGCAATGCCAGCACATCCTTGTGCCGGTACAGCGCATTATCGTCAAAGCTCATTTTCGCATCTAGTGCCAGCAGATCACCTGCACCAGTAACCACCAACGGGTTAATCTCGATCAAGCTGGCATCAAGATCGCCAAAGGCATTGTAAAGCGATGCCAGAAAGCTTGGTAACTGTTTTGCTGATGCGCCTTCAAGACCCAGAACGCGGGCAATGCGGCGCACATGATGTGGTTGCAAACCAGTGGCGGGATCGATACCCAATGAAATAATCTTGTCTGGCTGATTGGCGGCAACCTCTTCGATATCCATGCCCCCTTCGCTGGATGCGATAATCGTCACCCGACTATTCGCACGATCAACCAACAATGAGACATATAACTCGCTGGCAATATCACAACCATCTTCGACATAAAGGCGGCGCACTTCACGGCCTTCGGGGCCAGTCTGATGCGTCACCAGAATCTTGCCCAAAATATCAGTGGCCGCGTCGCGCACACCATCAATCGATGACACAACTTTCACGCCGCCAGCCTTGCCACGTCCACCCGCATGTATCTGTGCCTTTACGACATAGACCGGACCACCAAGTTCATCTGCCGCGGCAACAGCATCATCAACGGAAAATACGGCATTGCCACGTGGTACTGGCACACCAAAGCCTCCAAGAAGCTGTTTTGCCTGATGTTCATGAATATTCATTTTTTACTTCCCTAATTCCGGCCTAATTTCGGCCTAATTTCGGATACCAAAGAAAAAGGCGGGATCATGCCCGCCTTTTTCACTGTCTAGAGGTTCGCCACAATCTCATTCAGCGCCCGTACGGCGGACACTGAACGATCAAACATGGCTTGTTCATCTTCATTCAGTTCAATTTCAACGATACGTTCCACGCCACCCGCGCCCAGAACAACAGGCACGCCGACATATAGTCCGTCCAGACCATAGGCACCATCAACATAGGCGGCACATGGCAACAGGCGCTTTTTATCTTTCAGATAGGCATCGGCCATTTCAATCGCTGATGAAGCAGGCGCATAAAAAGCTGACCCTGTTTTCAGCAAACCAACAATCTCGGCTCCGCCATCACGCGTGCGCTGGACAATCTCGTCAATCTTCTCGGCGCTTGACCAACCCATCTTCACAAGGTCCGGCACCGGAATACCTGCAACAGCCGAATAGCGCACCAATGGCACCATCGTATCGCCATGACCACCAAGCACGAAAGCTGTGACATCTTCAACTGACACGGCAAACTCTTCAGCCAGAAAATACCTAAAGCGTGCCGAATCCAGAACTCCAGCCATACCGACAATCTTTGACGTTGGCAGACCTGAGGCTTTTTGCAGAACCCCAACCATCACGTCAAGCGGGTTGGTAATACAGATAACAAAGGCATCTGGACAATTATCCTTGATGCCCGCACCAACCTGATTCATCACATTTGTATTGATCCCGATCAGATCGTCACGGCTCATCCCTGGCTTGCGCGCAATGCCAGCGGTGACAATGACGACATCACTTCCTGCCAATGCCGCATAATCATTTGAACCTGTTACAGCGGCGTTAAAGCCTTCAATCGGGCTAGCCTGCGCTATATCAAGCGCCTTGCCTTGCGGCATACCTTCGGCAATATCAAAAAGCATGACATCGCCAAGTTCCTTTAATCCAGCCAGCAATGCCAGCGTACCGCCAATATTACCTGCACCGACCAACGATATTTTATTACGTGCCATGATGTATCATCCATTTCCAGAGCTATTTAACGGTATCACCAGCGCAAATGTGCAAAGCTTGGTGATCACCATATATATGCGAGGGGTTTACCGAATTATGCTGTCCTGCACAAGTCTAATCCCCTGTTTTTTTCAATCATCTCTGCTATTGATTCATGTTAATCCGAAGCTGAGATATGGCTTTTGCCACGCCCTGCCATCTCCCTAAGCCGCGACTGAGTCCGCGAAAATTCAAATTGCCACTTTTCACCAGCATACAGCTTATCTACAGCCATTTCCGAAGAAGCCAAAAAGAAACGCCCTCGGTCATATAAAGCATCAATTAACCACATAAAGCGACGTGCAAGATGCTCGTTCTGGGTGGTAAAGGCTGGCACATCATGCATCACAATACCGGTAAACCGACCTGCAATCGCCAGATAATCTCGCGCCGCCAAGGGTCTGTCACAAAGCGTGGCGAAACTGACCATCGCAACATCTCCAGCAGTCGTATCAAACACAATATCGCGTCCAGCAACACGCACAATTTCTTCTAGCGGTGTCAAATGCGCGCTAACCTGTGCAAAGGACGTATTAAGCGCAGCACGCGCGCGCTCATTATTAGGATGAAACCAAGCTGGTAATCCGGCCAAAAGCGCGCCCCGCCAATCGGTACCAGACCCAATTTCCAACATCTCGCATCGCTGTTTCAGCAAAGCAATAAACGGGAAAAACCGATCCCGATGCAAACCATCCTTATATAGATCATTTGCATGTCGGTTCGAGGTGGTCACGACAATCGCCCCGCGCTCAAACAAGGCGGTAAACAACCGTGCCAGTATCATCGCATCGGCAATATCCCGCACTTCCATTTCGTCAAAACAGATAATTTTGCCACGGGCGATCAACTGATCGGCAACTAGGGCAAGCGGATCATCCGGATTGGTTTTTCGTGCCGCATGAATCAAATCCTGCGCCAGCACCATGAAATCATGAAAATGCAACCGCCATTTGCCCATCATCGCCACGCCTGACGATTTATCCGTTTCGGTATCAAGCGCCGCATAAAACATATCCATCAACATGGTTTTGCCGCGCCCAACCCCACCATGGATATAAAGACCACGTTCGACCGCAGATGCTTTGCCAAACAGGCCGGCGATACGGCGTCCCAGATTTGGTGCTTGTAGCGATAAAATGCGGGTGACAAGGCCATCCAACACACGGGCAGCCTCGGCCTGACCTGCATCAAAACGCAGATCGCCATTGGACACAAGCGCATCTAGTGCCGCGCTTGGCAACATCCCTGCTTTGCTAGACATAGCCTGATTATGCGGTTGTTTGCTAACCTCGGCCATCACTGTTGTAGCCACATTGATATGCCTATCATCGATCACCCGGAACAGACACTACCGCCGTGCCATTTCTCCTTTGATACCAGCAATCGCCTTGCCGGGATTGAGACCCTTCGGACAGGTCTTTGCACAATTCATAATGGTATGGCACCGATATAAGGCAAAGCTGTCATCCAGCGCATCAAGGCGCTCTTTCTTGTAATCGTCACGGCTATCCGAAATCCAGCGATAGGCCTGTAACAGAACGGCTGGCCCCAGATATTCATCACTATTCCACCAATAGCTTGGACAGGCTGTCGAACAGCTAAAGCACAGAACACATTCCCACAAGCCGTCAAGCTGGTCGCGGTCATCTTGTGACTGCTTACGCTCACTTGCTTCACTGGCTGGCTTGTCGGTTTTCAACCACGGTTCGATTGACGCCAACTGCCGATAGGCATTGCTCAGATCCGGCACAAGGTCTTTCACAACTGGCATATGCGGCAGCGGATAGATTTTCACATCATCTTTGACATCATCGATGCTTTTCAGACACGCAAGCGTGTTGGTGCCGTCAATATTCATCGAACATGACCCGCAAATACCTTCGCGGCATGATCGCCGGAATGTCAGACTACTATCATGTTCGCTTTTAATCTTGATCAGCGCGTCCAGCACCATTGGTCCGCAATCATCCAGATCAATGTCAAAGCTATCAATGCGTGGATTGCGATCATCATCCGGCGACCAGCGATAAATCTGGAACGTTTTCACACGCCCCGAATCAGCAGGCGCCTTATAGGCTTCGCCCTTGGTTATTTTCGAATGTGCAGGCAGGGTAAATTCAGCCATCAATCATGCCTCTAATATACGCGTGGCGCTGGGGGAATTGGCGCCACATCATTACTCAATGTATTCATCACAACACCGCGATAACTCAGATCCGATTTATTGCGTTCATCAAGCCGCATGATCGTATGCTTCATCCAGTTATCATCATCGCGCTCTGGCCAGTCTTCATGCGCATGCGCGCCGCGTGATTCCTGACGCTGATCGGCAGACCGGATCGTCACAAGCGCTTGCCCTACAAGATTGTCAAGCTCCAACGCCTCAATCAGATCGGTGTTCCAGATAAGCGACTTATCCTTAACGCCTATTTTTGCCATTTTGGCGGCGATATTATCCATGCGTTCAACACCATCAGACAATGATTCGCTTGACCGGAAAACCGCCGCATGACGTTGCATCGCATGTTGCATTTCCAGCCGGATACTTGCCGCTGTCACATCACCATCGGCATGACGCATCTTGTCAAGACGGGCAATGGCTTTATCCGTTGCCGCTTGTGGTGCCGTGCGCGGCGCATCACCAGGGGTGATCGTTTCGGCGGCGCGTTTTGCGGCGGCGCGACCAAACACAATAATATCAAGCAGTGAATTTGTACCAAGGCGGTTGGCCCCATGCACCGATACACAAGCCGCTTCACCAATAGCCATCAAGCCCGGCACAACACGATTCTCGTCATCAGCCGATGGTGCCAGAACTTCACCATTATAATTGGTTGGGATACCGCCCATATTGTAATGCACTGTCGGCAGAACAGGAATTGGCTCTTTGGTAATATCAACACCACAGAAAATCTTTGCGGTTTCCATGATGCCTGGCAGACGGATATTCAATGTTTCGGGATCAATATGCTCAAGATGTAGCATGATATGGTCTTTGTTCGGACCAACACCGCGCCCTTCATTGATCTCGATTGTCATCGCGCGGCTAACCACATCTCGGCTGGCCAGATCCTTGGCATTCGGGGCAAAGCGTTCCATAAAACGCTCACCTTCTGAGTTAGTCAGATAGCCGCCTTCACCACGTGCGCCTTCGGTAATCAATACACCGGCGCCATATACACCTGTCGGGTGAAACTGGACAAATTCCATATCCTGAAGTGGCAAGCCCGCGCGCAACGCCATCGCATTACCATCGCCCGTGCATGTATGCGCTGATGTGCATGAGAAATAAACGCGGCCATAACCACCTGTTGCCAGCACTGTCTGCTGACCCCAGAACCGATGCAAACTGCCATCTTCCATACAAAGCGCAATCACGCCTGCGCATTCACCTTCATCATTCATCAACAGATCAAGCACAAAGAATTCGATGTGAAACGCCGCCTGATGCTTAAGACATTGCTGATATAATGTATGCAAAATGGCATGGCCGGTACGGTCTGCCGCCGAACAAGCACGGCGCGCCATGTTTTTTCCATAATCCAGCGTATGACCGCCAAAGGGGCGCTGATAGATATTGCCATCTTCGGTACGTGAAAACGGCACCCCGTAATGTTCCAGCTCAATCACCGCAGGCGCGGCGTTGCGGCACATATATTCAATCGCATCCTGATCGCCAAGCCAGTCTGACCCTTTGACCGTATCATACATATGGTATTTCCAGTTATCACCTTCACCCATATTATCAAGTGCCGCCCCGATACCACCTTGCGCTGCCACTGTATGCGAGCGCGTCGGGAACACTTTACTGATACAGGCTGTCTTCAAACCGGCCGTTGCCATACCAAGCGTCGCACGCAATCCGGCACCGCCAGCGCCAACAACAACAACATCGTAATAATGATCTTTAATTTCATAATCAGGCATGTGGATAGCTTCCCATTTCTAAAAGGCCACTGACGCAATCGCTATTAAACTCGCCCCTGCAATAATCGCCATTATAATATTTATAGTTAATATAAGAGCATGACGCCCCGATTTCACGGGTACGTAATCCTCAATAACGACATGAGCACCCAAAGTGCCGTGAAATACCCCGATTACAACCAGCAATACCAACGCCAATGCTTGATAGGGCGTCGCGACAAAGGCACGCGCCGCTTCATAATCCAATGTGCCAATGGTCGCCACAACAAACACGAAATAGGCCATCAGCACCAGAACCGCTACCGCGCTCATCCGTTGCCAACGCCAATGCGCTAATCCGGAAACACGTGGTCTTGGCATTGTTTTTTCTGAATTGTTTTCCATTACCTTGCGTCTGCCCTATACCAGAAACCAGAAAATGCCTGTCAAAATGACTGTCGTGGCAAGTACAATACGACCCGTTGCATACACATGCGGAATCTCCAGACCCAGTCCCATATCCCAGGTCAGATGACGTACGCCATTAGCCGCATGATAAAACAAAACCACCGTATAGCCGAATAGGACAAATTGACCCAAAGGATGCTGAATAATCATGGTCGCTAGTGCAAAACTGTCTTCGCCAAAAGCCAGCGCGATCAGCCACAAACAAACCAGCCCTGTACCCGCCGCCAGAACGACACCCGTAGCCCGATGGCAAATCGATAAGATCGATGTCAGTTGTGGTTTATAAATTTGTAAATGCGGCGATAAGGGACGCGGCTTTGACATAACATGCCTCATTAACTAGGAATTATGATGGTATATGGTTTGCAACCTATTTTAGTCAAATATAAAGCGATAGACATAATGAATTAGTTCGCAGTCGCATACTAAATACAGTATCTTACTCATCGTGTCACAAGCGCTAGGATCTTACAATGAAGCGCGTTTTATCAATTCAATCGTCTGTCACCTATGGATTTGTTGGCAATAACGTTGCCAGCCCGGTGCTGACCAGCATGGGTATATATCCGCTGGCGGTAAACAGCGTGATGCTGGCCGCGCATCCGGGGTATGGAATCGTCGCTGGTCAGGCAACGCCTGCCAGTCATATTGCCGCGATTCTGGAGGGGCTTGTGGCACTGGGTATCGTTCCTGACATTGACGCCACCATCAGCGGGTATCTTGGTCATGCGGATCAGGTTGAGATAGTCGCTAATCTGATCACAACATGGCGCAACACGGGGGCAACTGGCACCTATATCTGCGATCTGGTGCTTGGCGACGCTGGCAAATTATATGTCGATCAAACACTGGCTGTCTTAATGATTGATCAACTTCTGCCTTTGGCCAATATCATCACCCCAAACCAGTTCGAGCTAGCTTATCTATCGGATAGGCCCGTTACGGGTAGCGATAGCGCCATCATGGCTGGGCAACATCTGCTGGCATCCCAAGCGGGGCTGAACGCGGTGATCGCAACAGGCATATCTAATGGTGACGATTTTGTGCATGACATTCTGATCACGCGCATGACGCAAAAAAGCTGGCAGTATGACAAACGCCCTTCTGGCATATCAGGCAGTGGCGATCTGTTTACATCTTTGCTGGCTGGCGGTCTGGTTCAGGGCATGCCCCTAGACACCGCAACCGCGCGCGCCAGCAATCTTGCACAGGCCGTCATCGCCCGTAGCGACAACCCGAAAGAACTGGCACTTCTGGAAAATCTGCATCTATTTTCGACCGGCAACCAGACAGATAAGCCAAACAGACAAGCCAATCAGGATTAGACCTAACGGCCAGAAATACCGCGCTCGACAACCAATTCGGCAATCTGTACCGAATTCAATGCTGCGCCTTTACGCAGATTGTCTGACACACACCAGAACACAAGCCCGTTTTTCACCGTCGGGTCACTACGGATCCGGCTAATATAAACCGCATCTTCACCAGCCGCTTCATGTGGCGTGACATAGCCTTCATTCGCACGATGATCGATCACCACCACGCCTGGCGCATCCTGTAATAATGTGCGGGCAGATTTGTCGGTGATCGGCTTATCCGTTTCGATAAACACAGCTTCGCTATGGCCGATAAAAACCGGAATGCGCACACAATGCGCTACCAGATCAATTGACGGATCCAGAATTTTTTTGGTTTCGGCGGTCATTTTCCATTCTTCTTTGGTAAAACCGTCATCCATAAACTCATCGATATGCGGGATCGCGTTAAAGGCAATCTGCTTGGTAAAAATTTCGGGTTTTACCGCATCATTCACGAAAATACCCTTGGTCTGGTTAAACAGTTCATCCATCGCCGGACGCCCCGCACCTGACACTGCCTGATAGGTCGAAACCACAACGCGGCGCACGCCAAAGGCGTCATGCAACGGCTTTAACGCCACCACCAACTGCGCTGTTGAACAATTCGGATTGGCAATGATGTTACGGCCACCATTTGCAGGCGTTGTCCCTTCGATCGCATCCGGGTTCACTTCTGGCACGATCAACGGCACATCGTCATCCATACGATAGGCCGATGAGTTATCGATTACGATACAGCCAGCCTCAGCCGCTTTCGGCGCATAGGCCTTTGACGTGTCGCCACCAGCTGAAAACAGGGCAATGTCGGCAGTGGCAAAATCAAACTTATCCAGCGCTTCGACCGTTACAATCGCATCTTCACCATAGGACAATTCACGGCCAACCGATTTTGACGATGCCAGCGCATAAACCTTGTCAGCCGGAAAATGTCGCTCGGCAAGGGTTTGCAGCATTTCACGGCCAACAGCACCTGTGGCACCAACGACGGCTACTCTATATCCCATGTGAAAATCCTCTTAATATCTCGAATCCGGCTTTGACAAAGCCAGACAAATTCAGGTCAAATTATATAGCAATTAACGTGCTAGACGATCCATGGCGTCAATCACCGCGGCGGTCATGCCATCGGTACCGGTTTGTTCATAACCTGACGTCATGATATCACCTGTCCGTTTGACAGCCAGCGCATCGCTGACCGCCTGTTCCAGCAGATCGGCATCCTCAGCCTGACCAAAACTGTAACGCAGCATCATCGAAAAGCTCATGAACTGTGCCAACGGGTTGGCAAGGCCTTTACCTGCAATATCTGGTGCCGACCCGTGAACTGGTTCATACATCGCAGCAGGTAAACCCGTTTCCGGATCAAGATCGCCAAGCGAAGCTGATGGTAACATACCCAGCGAACCTGTCAGCATAGCTGCACAATCAGACAATAAATCACCAAACAGATTATCTGTTACAATCACATCAAACTGTTTTGGCGCACGCACCAACTGCATAGCGCAGTTATCCGCATACATATGCGACAACGTAACACCTTCGCCTTCGGCGGCATGTAATTCTGTCATCACTTCGCGCCATAGCACGCCTGAATGCATCACATTGGATTTTTCAACCGATGTCAGACGGCCATCACGCTTGCGCGCCAGATCAAAGCCAACACGGCCAATCCGTTCAATTTCCGACGTTGAATAGGCGTTGGTGTCATACCCAATCTTGCTACCATCTTCGCGCACATCAATACCGCGTGGCTCGGCGAAATAGGAACCACCACATAATTCGCGCAATATCATAATATCAAGGCCTGATACCAGCTCAGGCTTCAGCGATGACGCATCAACCAATGCCGGAAACACAATGGCTGGACGCAGATTGGCATAAAGATCCATCTCTTTGCGCAGTCGAAGCAAGCCGCGCTCAGGCTTCAGATCAAACGCCAGATCATCATATTGCGGGCCACCAACAGCACCAAACAACACCGCATCAGCGCTCATTGAATCAGCCAATGTTTCATCGGTCAGCGGGGTGCCATGCGCATCATAGGCCGCACCCCCAACAAGACCTTCGGAAATGTCAAAGCCCAGACTGCGATGTTTCGCCAGCCAGTCAATGATTTTCATATTGGCCTGCATCACTTCACGGCCGATACCATCACCCGGAAGCACCATTACTTTGCGATTAGATGCCATTACTTTTCCTTTTGCTTAACTAGCTTAATTCTGGCTTTGTCATAAATCCTAAACAGCCTACAGCCACGGCTGGTTGGCTTGTCGGTCAGTTTCATAACTGTCGATCGCGCTGCTTTTTTCCAGCGTCAAACCAATATCATCCAGCCCTTCAAGCAGGCATGTCTTGCGGAACGGATCAATATCGAAATCAATCGTTACCCCATTCGGGCGTTTGATCGTCTGGCTTACCAGATCAACCGACAATTCCGGATTTTCGGTATCGGATGCATAGGCCATCAGCGCGTCACGCTGGTCAGCACTCACCACAATCGGCAAAACGCCATTCTTGAAACAGTTATTATAGAAAATATCGGCAAAGCTGGTCGAAATCACACAGCGAATTCCAAAATCAAGCAACGCCCATGGCGCATGTTCGCGGCTTGACCCACAGCCGAAATTATCACCTGCAACCAGAATTTCCGCATTACGGTATGGTTCTTTATTAAGCACAAAATCGCTGATCTCGTCCCCACCCAGCGTATAGCGCATTTCGTCGAACAGATTGATGCCCAGACCTGACCGTTTGATTGTTTTCAGGAACTGCTTCGGGATAATCATATCGGTATCGATATTCAAAATGTTCAGCGGTGCCGCAATACCGGTCAGCGTATCAAACTTTTGCATTGAATCGTCTCCTCTAGCTTTCCATGTCACGGACATCGGTCAGATAGCCAGTAACCGCCGCCGCAACAGCCATTTCTGGACTCACCAGATGCGTACGGCCACCGCGACCTTGTCGGCCTTCAAAATTACGGTTTGATGTTGACGCACAGCGTTCGCCATCAGCCAGCTTATCGGCATTCATCGCCAGACACATCGAACAGCCTGGTTCACGCCATTCAAATCCAGCCGCCTGAAAAATCTTGTCCAGCCCCTCGGCTTCGGCCTGTTCTTTGACCAGACCTGAACCTGGCACAACCAGCGCCCGCATACCGTCGGCCACAACCTTGCCATCGGCAATCTGCGCCGCGGCACGTAAATCTTCGATGCGGCTATTGGTACAAGAACCGATGAACACCGTATCAACCTTGATCTCAGTCAGTTTCTGTCCAGCTGTCAGCCCCATATATTCAATCGCGCGCTCAATCTTTGAACGCTTTGATGCATCACTTTCGGCTTCGGGATCAGGCACCACACCGGCGATTGGCAACGCATCCTCGGGGCTTGTGCCCCAGGTCACAGTTGGGCCTATATCTTCGGCAGCCAATGCCATTTCGGTGTCATAACGGGCACCTTCATCCGATGGCAGACCGCGCCAATAGGCAACAGCCTTGTCCCACAAATCGCCTTTTGGCGCCATTGGCTTATCGGCAATATAATCAAAGGTCGCGTCATCTGGCGCAATCATACCCGCACGGGCGCCTGCTTCGATCGCCATGTTGCATATAGTCATCCGGCCTTCCATTGACAGACCACGAATCACCGATCCGGCAAATTCGATCACATGGCCCGTACCGCCTGCTGTTCCTAGCTTGCCAATAATAGCCAGAATAACGTCCTTGGCGGTAACACCGGCACCAAGCGTGCCATCAACGGTGATCCGCATATTTTTGGCCGGCTTCTGGATCAATGTCTGGGTGGCAAGCACATGCTCGACTTCGGATGTGCCAATACCAAAGGCCAGCGCGCCAAACGCGCCATGTGTGGCAGTATGCGAGTCACCACATACAATGGTCATGCCTGGCTGGGTAAAGCCCTGTTCTGGGCCAATCACATGCACGATACCCTGACGGATATCATTCATACCAAAATAGGGAACACCAAATTCTGCCGCATTCGTTTCAAGTGCTTCAACTTGTATCCGCGATTCCTCATCGGCAATGCCTTCGGAACGATCAGTCGTTGGAATATTATGATCGGCAACAGCCAAGGTGCGATTCGGCGCGCGAACGGTACGGCCATTGTTGCGCAAACCTTCAAACGCTTGCGGGCTTGTCACTTCGTGAACAAGATGCCGGTCAATATAGATCAGGCAGGTGCCATCATCCTGTTGATGCACAACATGCGCATCCCAGATTTTATCAAATAACGTTTTTGGAGCCGACATGTCTTTTTCCTATTGGTTGCCGGCGAGGAACTCTCTCGAACCGGACAAGCCAATCAGGAAGAGGACGCCTCGCGATAAGTTGTTTTTTCAGCAATACGCGCCGCTTTACCGGTACGGCCACGCAGATAATATAGCTTAGCACGACGCACACGGCCACGGCGAACAACCGTAACGCCTGCGACTTGCGGTGCATAAAGCGGAAATACCCGCTCGACGCCTTCGCCATATGATAGCTTACGAATGGTAAAGGACGAAGCAACTCCATCACTTTTGCGTGCGATACATACGCCCTCAAAAGCCTGAATACGCTCGCGGCTACCCTCGATGACTTTCACGTCAACACGGACGGTGTCACCAGGTGCAAATTCGGGAATTTCGCGCTGCTCGAGCACTTTTTCCATTTGTTTTTTGCCAATACGGTCCACGATATTCATCGGTCGTTTCCCCTTATCAATATAACGCCATCGTCTTTGCCATCAAAGACACACCATCAGTGGTGAGGCATAATTACTCTTTACTACCCTTGCTTTGCAACTCCAAATAGCGTTTCCACAAATCTGGCCGTCGCGTCTGCGTCTCTTTCTTTGCCTCCGCTAACCGCCATTCAGCGATTTTGCGGTGATGACCCGAACCCAGAATCTCTGGGGCTTCGATCCCATTCCAGACACGTGGTTGCGTGAAATGCGAATGCTCCAGCAACCCGGTCTCAAAACTTTCATCATGGTGCCCTTCTGCTTTGCCCATAACCCCGGGCAACAAACGCACCACTGCGTCGATCACTGTCAGCGCGGCAACTTCGCCACCTGACAAAATATAGTCCCCAATGCTGACCTCTTGCATCGCATGGGCATCGATAACACGTTGATCGACGCCTTCATAACGACCGCATAGAAACACCGCACCAGGCTGTGCCGCCAGATCACGCGCCATCGCCTGATCCAGCATCTTACCACGCGGAGACAGATAAATTCTCGGTCCCGCCGTTGTTGCCACCGCCTGCAAGGCCGCATCAACAACATCTGGCTTTAATACCATACCAAGACCACCGCCCAAAGGCGTGTCGTCCACAGTCCGGTGCTTATCGCGCGCAAAGTCGCGAATGTCCAGCGTTTTTAGCCCCCAGATACCCTCATTTAGCGATTTTCCTGCCAAAGAATGTCCAAGAGGACCCGGAAACATATCTGGAAACAGCGTCAAGATTGTCGCTTGCCACTTTGTCCCGGATATTTCGGTTCCCGACATCAGCGATTTTCCTTTTCATCCCCAGCATCTTCATCAATGACATTTTCGGCGTCATCTGCGGTGTCGTCAAGCAAACCGTCAGGTGGCGCCAATACCACCCGGTGCTGATCCAGCTCGATTGCCACCACGGCATCCCCCGCAAAAGGCAACATCATGCTTGCCCCATACGGCGGTATAATTTCAACCACATTACCTGCGCCAAAATCATGAATGGCATCAATACGGCCAAGCAAACTACCATCAGCCAGAACCGCATCCAGCCCCAACAGATCAGCGTGATATATCTCGTCATCTGCCAGATCGGGCAAGGCAGCGCGATCAACATATAAATGCTGACCCAGCAAACCATCCGACGCGTCACGGCTTTCAATC
>JABJBD010000106.1 GCA_018668795.1 Candidatus Puniceispirillum sp.
CTCCATGGATGCCAACGCGGCCAAGAACATGATATGCGCGTATATCGGCTGACGCCTGTTCTGAATGATCTGGAACAATTAAGCCGGTGGCGCCTATTTGCCCAAAA
This sequence comes from Candidatus Puniceispirillum sp., assembly GCA_018668795.1. Lineage (GTDB taxonomy): Bacteria > Pseudomonadota > Alphaproteobacteria > Puniceispirillales > Puniceispirillaceae > Puniceispirillum. The sequence goes on from JABJBD010000106.1 coordinate 108, forward strand.
TGCCAATGAAACGATGCCAGCTTTATTGCATCTGGATACTGGTATGACCCGACTTGGTTTTGATCCGGATCAGACTGACTGGCTCATTGAAAACAAACAGGCCTTGAACAATCTGGACATCACATATGTTATGAGCCATCTCATTTCAGGCGAAATCACCAATGGTTCAGCCAACAATGTCCAGAAAGCACGGTTTGACGAATATCATAGCTTTTTTGCCGGCATGAAAGCCAGTCTGGCCAATAGTGGCGGTATCTTTTTGGATACAGATTTTCATTATCAGATGACCCGCCCGGGCATAGCTATTTACGGTGTTCACCCTTGCGGCAAAGACTATGCCTTGCAACAAACCGACGGTTTGAAACCGACGGTCGCTTGGCATGCCCGCATTATTCAGGTTCAAAACGCACCGGCTGGCGCAATGGTTGGTTATGGTGGTACGCATAAATTAACCCGTCCATCACGCATCGCAACTGTGGGGATTGGCTACGCAGATGGCTATCATCGCAGCCTTGGCAGTAAAGCTTACGTGAACATTCTTGGACACCGTGCACCTGTCATTGGCCGTGTTTCCATGGATAGCATTACGGTTGATGTTACCGACATGCCCCGAAACATCATGCAAAAGGCCGAAACGGTCGCCTTACTAAGCGATTTATACAGCATCGAAGACATGGCAGATGATGCCAGCACAATTCCTTATGAAATTCTCACAGGCTTAAGCCAGCGCGCGAACCGACGATATGCAGATTACCTATAGCCAAAAAGGGCAAACATTGTCATAAATAACCGTCGCAACGTTCTACCAAGGTGACTGATTTATGACAGGCTTTGTGCGTAATATCGGCCACGCCGTACTAAATTTTCTGGCGTCACTTGGACGTATAACGCTGTTCACCTCGGCAGCTGTTCGCTGGTCTTTTTTTCCGCCCTATTATTGGCGCCAATTATGGCGGCAAATGCTTGATATAGGTTACTATTCATTACCCGTCGTTGGTTTGACAACGCTGTTTTCGGGAATGGTTTTGGCCTTACAATCATATACTGGATTTGCGCGCTTTTCTGCTGAAGATACCGTTGCAACCGTTGTCGTTCTGTCTGTGACACGCGAGCTTGGTCCGGTTCTAGCCGGATTAATGGTTGCCGGAAGGATCGGCGCATCAATGGCAGCCGAGATCGGCACCATGCGCGTGACTGACCAGATTGATGCCCTCGACACGCTTTCAACCCGCCCGATGCAATATCTGGTTGCCCCACGTATCATGGCGGGAACCTTGTGCTTGCCATTTCTTGTGTTGATTGGCGATATAATTGGCGTGTTTGGCGGATATATTGTTGGCGTCTATAGGCTAGGATTTAATCCGTCAGTTTATCTGTCACGGACATTGGAATATCTGGAAATTTCCGACATAACCCTTGGCTTGGTCAAGGCCGCCGTATTTGGGTTTCTGATTGCCTTGATGGGATGTTATCATGGCTATTATTCAGGACGCGGTGCCGAAGGTGTTGGTCGCGCCACAACAAACGCCGTCGTGTCTTCGTCAATCCTGATATTGATTTCTAACTATCTTGTCACTGCTTTGTATTTTGGAGTCTAAATGATGACGACACCAAAAATCGAACTTGCAGGCGTTACCAAATCATTTGATGGCAAACAAATTTTACGCGGTATTGATGTTTCCGTCGATGCACAGGAATCACTTTGCATCATTGGCACTTCGGGATGCGGTAAATCCGTATCTCTCAAATGTCTGCTTGGACTGATAGTGGCAGATGGCGGATCAATCAAAATTGATGGACAGGAAATACTGGGCGCAAACCGAAAAAAACTAGAAGCCATCCGGCGACGCTTTGGTATGACCTTTCAGTTTGGCGCGCTGTTTGACTCATTACCAATATGGCAAAATGTAACCTTCCGGCTGGTCCAGAGCCAAAAAATGTCACGCGATGACGCTAGGCAGATAGCCAAAGACACAATTACCCAACTTGGCCTTGCCCCTGACGTAATTGATCAATATCCAGCCGAATTATCCGGTGGTATGCAAAAACGCGTGGCGTTGGCGCGCGCAATTGCCGACAAGCCTGAAATCTTGCTTTTTGATGAACCAACATCTGGGCTTGATCCTATAACAGGCGGCGTTATTGATAGTTTGATTATTGATGCTGTCAAACGCCTTGGTGCAACAGCCATTACCATTAGCCATGATATGGCGTCTGTACGGCGGATTGCCGACAAGGTCGCGATGATACATAACGGCGTCATTATCTGGTGCGGGTCAGTCGCAAAAATGGATGATAGCGGCATTCCCGAAGTTCACCAGTTCGTTCATGGCCTTGCTGATGGTCCCCTGACAAGATCAGCGCAAAAGGCAAATAATTAATGGCACGATCATCGGTTAGCTTTGTTTGTCAGCAATGCGGCGCAATATCTCCAAAATGGGCAGGCCGATGCGACGATTGCGGAGCATGGAACACGCTTGCCGAAGAACGCAACGAAGCCCCGTCTGGCCCAGGCAAACGCGCTCAGGGACGCCGCATATCACTTGAAGCACTTGATCTACCCCCCAACACCAAACCTTTACCACGGCATCTATCACATATTTCTGAATTTGACCGTGTGTCTGGCGGTGGACTTGTTCCCGGATCGGCAACATTAATTGGTGGTGATCCGGGTATTGGCAAATCAACATTATTATTACAACTGGTATGCAAACTGGCATCGGGCGGGTTGAAAGCTGCCTATATTTCCGGCGAAGAATCAGCCGATCAAGTGCGTATGCGTGCGCGGCGTCTGGGATTAAGCGATACCAATGTGCAACTAGCAACCGCGACAAATGCTAGTGATATTGCAGCATCACTTGGGGGTGCTGATGGACCTGACGTCATTGTTATCGATTCGATTCAGACGATGTATCTGCCAACATTGGATTCGGCACCTGGCACAGTCTCTCAGGTACGTGCCACCGCACAGGAATTGATCCGATCTGCAAAACAACAGGGCGCCGCCTTGTTGATTGTCGGGCATGTGACCAAAGACGGCGCCATTGCTGGCCCCCGCGTGCTTGAACATATGGTGGACTCGGTGCTGTATTTTGAAGGTGATCGATCGCATCATTTCCGGATTCTACGCAGTGTCAAAAACCGTTTCGGTGCCACGGATGAAATTGGTGTTTTTGAAATGGTCGAAACCGGACTTGCCGAAGTACCGAACCCGTCCGAGCTGTTTCTGGCTGACCGCCGTGACGAAGTCACTGGTGCGGTTGTCTTTGCTGGCATCGAGGGAAGCCGTCCCCTTCTTGTCGAGATTGAAGCCTTGGTTGCCCCTTCATCACTGGCGTCACCAAGGCGGAACGTTGTTGGCTGGGATAGCAGTCGTCTTGCCATGTTGACGGCGGTTCTGGAAGCGCGATGCGGGGTACCGTTATCAGGTCGGGATATTTTCCTGAATGTTGCTGGTGGTATGAAAATTTCCGAAACTGCCGCAGATTTAGCGGTGGCGGCAGCATTGATCTCATCGGTAACAGGGCGGCCTGCCCCAAAACGAACCGTATTTTTTGGCGAAGTTGCACTATCGGCCGAATTAAGACAGGTGGCACAGGCCGAATCACGTCTGAAAGAGGCAGCAAAACTGGGTTTTGACAATGCCATTATGCCGCGTCCACGCAAAAAACTATCAACGTCATCAAAAATATCTGTTGCGCAGCCATCTACGCTCGCAGAGCTAATTGACATTATGGGGGGAATGACATGATGCTAGTATCTATGGAACCGCACTACCCTTTTGGACCCAAAGATGTTTGATTTTTCTGTCCTAAATCTAGTTGATTATGCAGTGCTCGTTGTATTGCTTGTATCGGCATTATTTTCAACCTTACGTGGCATGACCCGGGAATTTCTTGGCATTGTCGGCTGGGTTATTTCAGTCTTTGTCGCCAAGCTAAGCGCGCCTGCGCTTGAGCCGCTAATATCCGACATCATCAATGTTGAAGGGCTGGCAGCTGCCTTGTCTTGGGCATTACCATTCGCCATTACCGTCGTCGTCTGGTTTGTGATAGCAAGCCTGATGTCACCTAGCTTGAAGCGGGCTGGTCTGGGGAGTCTGGATCGATGGCTTGGTGTAATTTTTGGGGTTGTAAGAGGCTATGTCATTGTCCTTATCGCCTATATGACAGCCGTTGTTGCCCTTGATGGTGAAAGCAAACTACCTGACATCGTAACTGAATCGTATAGCACACCATATATGCGGCAAAGCGTGCATAGTCTGTCCGGTGTGATCCCTGAGGATATGCGCAACCGCCTGCTGGAAAACGTTCCTTTAGATAGTAGCACTGACGATAAAGAGCTTATTGATACTGATAAAGCCCCATTATCTGATGTCAGCGAAACAGCAAGTGATAAACTTGATCTATTAGCTGACGAGGTCGAAATGACTGAGTGACCGCGTTATACTGTCTATCTGCTTCTTGACGGTCAACAGGTTAAAGGGGATAACCTGACGCTCAATATGATTGCGCGTTTTAATAGGAAAATTGCATGACCGGTGTTTCCACGAATCCATTTGACGACGACCATTTTCACGAAGAATGTGCAATCTTTGGTATTTTTGGCACACCCGAATCGAGCGTTCATACTGCCCTGGGTCTTCATGCACTTCAACATCGCGGGCAAGAGGCATCAGGGATTGTCAGCTTTGATGGCAAACATTTTCATGCTCATCGCGGTGTGGGACATGTTGGTGAAAATTTTGATGCCAATTCAGCGCCAATGCAGGCTCTTAAAGGCCATATTGCAATTGGGCATAATCGTTACTCGACAACAGGCCCATCCGAAGTACGCAATATACAGCCCTTTTCATCCGAGCTTGCCTTTGGTGGCTTTGCACTAGCACATAACGGTAATTTAACCAATGCCGCGCGTTTGCGGGCATCGCTTGTTGAAACTGGTAGCCTTTTCCAGTCATCAACCGATACAGAAATCATCGTTCATCTGGTCGCTAGGTCACACCAGCAAGGCGTCAGCAATCGATTGATCGACGCGCTGAAACAGATTGAAGGGGCATATTCATTAGTCTGTATTGCCGACGACATGATGATTGGCGTTCGCGATCCGCATGGCGTGCGCCCGCTTGTGCTTGGCAAGCGTGATAATGCCTATGTGCTTTCATCCGAAACATGTGGGCTTGATATTATTGGCGCCGAATTTATCCGTGATCTTTTGCCTGGCGAAATGGTTGTCATTGATAAAAATGGCATCACATCAATAATGCCATTTCAGGAACAGCCCTCACGCTTTTGTATTTTTGAATATGTCTATTTTGCCCGTCCGGACAGCATGCTTGAGGGGCGCGGCGTTTATCATGCGCGCAAATCGATTGGTGCCGAACTGGCTGCTGAGTCACATATTGATGCTGATCTGGTCATTCCTGTGCCTGACTCAGGCGTGCCTGCCGCGCTTGGTTATGCGCAGGCGGCAAATATACCGTTTGAACTAGGCATCATCCGCAACCACTATATCGGACGTACCTTTATCCAGCCAACGCAGAAAGGCCGGAATGACTCGGTCAAGATGAAGCATAACGCCAATCCGGCGACGGTTTCTGGCAAACGTGTGATACTGGTTGATGATTCGATTGTACGCGGCACCACTTCGCGCAAGATTGTATCAATGATGCGTGCCGCAGGTGCCACCGAAGTCCATATGCGCATTGCCAGCCCACCAACGATAAACCCTTGCTTTTATGGAGTGGACACGCCTGATAAAGATCAGCTTATTGCCGCCCATATGACTGTTGATGAGATCGCCAAGGAAATTGGTGCTGACAGCCTCAGCTTTGTATCAATTGACGGCCTGTATCGGGCGATGGGCGAAGCGCGCCGTGATACCGACAGCCCACAATTTTGTGATGCCTGTTTCACTGGCGATTATCCAATTAAGCTGGCAACAGGCCTATCGGCAAAGCGCGTTTCACATGGCGTGATTAACTAATACGGGGGTAATTAACGGCGATGAGCAATCAAGACCTTGATGGCAAGTTGGTGCTAGTGACAGGTGCAAGCCGTGGTATTGGGCGTGCTGTGGCCATTCTTGCCGCGCAAGCTGGTGCCGAACTGATTATTACTGGCCGCACCACAGGCGCGCTGGAAGAAACCGACGATGCTATTAAATCAGCCGGAAGCAAAGCAACGATTGTTGAGTTGGACATGGCTGACACACCAGCTATTCCAAGACTGGCTGGCGCCATTCAAAGCCGATGGGGACGGCTAGATGGCCTTGTTGCCAATGCGGGCATGATCGGCCCCTTGACGCCTGTTTCACATCATGAAGAAAGCGTCTGGAACAACACCATATTGATCAATCTGACCGCGCAATGGCACCTGATAAAGGCGATGGAGCCATTGCTTCTGCAAAGTGACGCGGGGCGCGCCATTCTGGTATCTTCGGGGGCGGCAACTAACCCACGCGCTTTCTGGGGCGCCTATGCCGCCTCAAAAGCAGGCCTTGAGGCATTAGGCACATGCTGGGCGGCGGAAACCGAACAGACAAATTTACGTATCAATATGCTTAACCCCGGCGCAACGGCGACACGCATGCGCGCGTCTGCTTTTCCGGGCGAAGATGCCAGCACGATCCCCGCACCCGAGGACATCGCCCCTGCTTTCACCACGTTGCTTAGTCCGGCCTGTCAAATACATGGCAAAGTTATGTCAGCGCGGGAAATGCTTGGTCTTTAAAATTATATTTCGCGGTCTTAGCGCATCCTGAATCGAAACGGATCAAGCGCATGTCGTATATCGCGTGCCAACGAAACTGGCATGTCTGCGATCTCAGCCGCCAGCATATCACCAAGTAAAGGCGCAAAGGTCATACCACGTGCGCCTAATGCCCCAAGACAATAGATGTGATCAGCAAGATGCCCCATGATCGGGTTGCGATCCGGCGTGCTGGCACGCTGGCTCACGCGTCCGGTAAAACCACCTGAAACATTTGAAGCATCTATCAACCCAGCCATACCTTTAGGTAACAAACCAACATTATGGGCATGCCCTTCATCGGTGACGGCCATTGCGGCGGTGCGGTCAAATGTGGCACCAAGCTCATGAAATCCCTCATCTACTGGGGTAAGATAGCCCCCAAAACTCAATCCTGCTGTCAATGGTTTCAAGCCTGAATTTGATGGAATATGGCTGACCTGACCTGAAGTAATTTCAACCGGGATGCCGCTTTTGTGCATTAGCTTCAGAATATCGGTCATATCCGCCCCGCCAGCCAGCACAACAGCTTGATAGGTTATATCCCTATCACCATTCATATGAAACGTCTGGTCATCCAGCCGGCTGACATCAGTTACCTTTGTTGCCAATGCCAAAGCCGCCCCCTTGGCAAGGCGTTCAACATATTTTACCGGATTAATAATACGGCCATAATCATGCACCGCCCCCCCAAGAGGAAGCGCGATACCAGAAAGTGCTGACGCTTCGGTGGCATCAACAAAACGCATCAAACTAGTGGGCCAGAATTGCCGTCTGAATTTATCTTGCCGAACTGCCTCGCGATGCGGCCAATCAAGCGAAATCACCTGTTTGGCAACGCTACAATCCAGCGTATCAGATAATCTGGCCGCAAAAGACAGGCATAAGGTTGATAGCTGACTAGCAACATTATGATCGACAGCCAAACGCGGGCTTTGCACCGCCATCCGATTACCTGATGCCCCATGCGCCAATCGCTCTGCACTATCAAAGATAGTCGCTGCAATACCGCGCCTATTAAGGCCTGCCGCAATTGAGGCTCCGGCTATACCACCGCCAATAATCGCAACCTGTTTGATTCGGGTTGACGTTGTAACCTTTGGGGTAACGAGCGGCTTTTGACCTGTCAGCATATGACGTTTGCGACCAAATCCGGGACATTTTTCAACAATGAATCCAGCATCCTGAAGCGTATCTCGAACACCACTTGCCACGGTAAAGCTAGATATGGTGCCGCCTTGACGCGTCAAACGGCCAACATGTGCCAACGTGTTTTTGTTCCACATCGCTGCGTTTTTGGCTGGACTGAATCCATCAAGGAACCATGCGTCAGCGCGAAAATCCATCTTTGCCAGCATGTCCTCGGCCTGCCCATAAATCAGATGCAAGCGCACCCTCCCATCAAGCAAAGGCACCATATGCGTCCCATGCCAGCGTGGTGGCAAAGCGTCACGTAGCGCTTTGGCATAGGCGGCCACCTCGCCAAAAGGCGCATGCGCACGTTCGAGATCATCGACCTCAAGTGGGCAGGCTTCAAAAGAAATATAATCCAGCTGAAGCGCGGGAAATTTATGCATCTCCGCCATTACTGCCAGCAGGTTTAACCCTGTGCCAAAGCCCGTTTCAGCAATTGTGAAATGGGATATGTTTTGCAAACGAACGGGTAAATTATTCCCACCAAGGAATACATGGCGGCTTTCCCCCAGCCCCCCTTCAACCGAAAAATAGACGTCATCATAGCTATCGGCACGTATAACATTATCACGCCAGCTAATCTTGGCTTCGGCAAGACGATAGTCCGCACCATCATGCATATGTAGATTTTCGCTCATTATGAACCAATATATTAATCAATAAAATGATGCCGTAATACAAACAAAGCTAAACTTTAGTGATTACGGTTAACTATTTATTATACATGATTGGATAAACTAACAAACGTAACTAACATGAGGGCTGAAAGATGCTTGATCGGATTACGTTGTCCGTTTTTAAACAATTTGTGAATGTCGGCAAAATCACTATCAAGATTGCAGACAAAAAACCTGTTACATGCCTTGGAAATCATGACGGACCCGAAGTCATGGTCAGATTACGGTCAAACCGCGTTTTTCGCGAAATCGTTATGCGTCCTGATTTGGCCATCGGCGAAGCCTATGTGAATGGCAATCTTACAATCGAAAATGATGATCTTGATTCCCTGATGCTGTTTTTGATGTCTAATCACAAACATTGGTTGATGCATTGGGCAGGACGGTTAAGTCTGGCCGTAAGCAACCGATTTGCTTTTCTACGGCATAGCAATTTGGTACGAAAATCCAAACGCAACGTAGCGCATCATTATGATCTGAAAGACAGCCTTTTTGACAATTTTCTTGACCCAAGACGGCAATATTCATGCGCCTATTTTGACAAGAACACCAAAACAATCGAACAGGCGCAGATTAATAAACTGGCACGCATTGCCGCTAAACTTAACCTACAGCCCAAGCAAAATGTTCTGGATATCGGATGCGGCTGGGGTGGCCTAGCCAACGCGCTGATCGATTGCGTCCCTGAAACACATGTAACTGGCATCACCTTGTCTGAACGCCAGCTTGATTTTGCCAATAAACAGCGTGATCTAAGCGGCCGACAGAACCAGCTTGATTTTCAATTACGTGACTACCGCCATCAAACAGGCAATTTTGACCGTATTGTTTCGGTAGGCATGCTCGAACATGTTGGTCCCGGAAACTATGATACCTATTTCAAAATGGTTAAAGACCTTCTCAAACCAAAAGGCGTTGCCATGATCCATTCGATTGGTGTGTATATGCGTCCGCATCCTTGTAACCGCTGGCTGGCAAAATATATTTTCCCAGGCGGTTATCTGCCTTCACTTGAACAGATACTGACAAGCGTTTCCAAACAGGGGCTAAAAATACTTGATGTGGAAATCATGCGTGACCATTACGCGGAAACCTTGCGCGAGTGGCGCCTACGTTTTCGCGCCAATATTGATACTATTCGCAACGAATATGACGTTCAGTTTATCCGTATGTGGGAGTTTTATCTTGTCGGTTGTGAATATTTTTTTCGTGTGCAAGAAGGTATGGTATTCCAGTTTCAGCTAGCCCACGATCATACCGCTGTGCCGCTAGCGCGAAACTACATAACCAATCAACAGGAAATTTATAGAGACATATTGTGCAAGACACCTCCTTTTGGAAACAAAAACAGCTAAACGAAATGTCATCCTCAGAATGGGAGTCATTATGTGATGGCTGTGGAAAATGTTGTGTTTTAAAGCTCGAAGATATTGATAGTGGTGACGTTTATTACACCGACGTTGGATGCAAATTACTGAATTGTGAAACGTGTGTATGCACAGATTATAGCAATCGAAAACAGATCGTTCCTGATTGTGTAATTTTGACACCGGACAATCTGGCTGATTTAAAATGGATGCCAAAAAGTTGCGCTTATCGACTGATTTTTGAACAACAAGACCTACCTGAATGGCATCCATTGGTGAGCGGTGATAAAAATAGCACACGCACATCAGGCAATGCGGTTGCGGGGCGTATTTATTCCGAAAAGGACATTCCCGAGAGTGATTTGCCCAACCATATTACCGAATGGTAGGTAGCCTAGCGTGCATGACGCCGACAATATAACGAAAGGAACCTTGATGAGCCGGACCATGTGGATTTTAGCAGCTTTATTGGCGACACTTTCAATTGCAACAATCTGGCATAGTGAATCAGGGCAACCTGATCCAAAATGGACCTTATGCAAAGAATCGCTGTTCATACAGATTTTTACGGGCGCATGCACATTGAAATTTGATGGAAAGCAAACAGCTTCCTAGCTTTGAATTACGCTATGCTGACGCTCCAAAAGCGGCGCGCCATTCAGCATCATCCATTCCCTTGATTTCCTCACGCAATCCTGCACCTGACTTCATGCCACGTAAAACTGCTGGGCGTTCAATCATACGGATACGCCACGCCGCCACATTGGGATAATTTTCGATTTCAACATTTTGGCGAGCATGTGTCCGCGTCCATGGAAAAATTGCTATATCGGCAATCGACAAAGCATCACCCGCAACAAAATCTTTGCCTGCAAGTTGGGTATCAAGCACGCCATAAAGACGGTTCGCTTCGGCACTATAGCGTTTTATGGCATAAGGCAGTTTTTCCTTAGCATAAAAATTAAAATGATGTGCTTGTCCAAGCATAGGGCCAAAACCACCCATCTGCCACATAAGCCATTCCATAACTGTTTTCTGACCATGCGTATCATCTGGCATCAAAGCGCCGGTCTTGATTGCAAGATAATGTAAAATTGCCCCAGACTCAAACAGGCTAACAGGGCCATCGGCACCATCATGATCGACAATAGCTGGTATTCGATTATTTGGAGAAATCGCCAAAAAATCAGGCGCAAATTGTTCGTTATTATTGATGTCTATCATATGAACATTATACGGCAGACCAAGCTCTTCAAGGGCTATTGAAATTTTCTGTCCATTCGGGGTTGGCCAAAAATATAGATCAATCATCAGTTAATTCCTTATCAATTAGGATGGTCTGGAGATCATTTAAAAACACAAAAAATAGAATTCATACATTTATCGACGTAAATGCTAGCATAGGAGAGTCCTAGGCATATATAACGTTAAGATCAATCTACGCCAAAATCTGAATTGTGAGAAAAGCATGTTTTTTACCCCTGGGACACATAAAAACGCTGGCCTGCATTATAATCCGTTAAAAGCGATTGTAGCGCCACGACCAATAGGCTGGATTGCCAGTCGTGGAAACGACAAAAGCCTAAATCTTGCGCCTTATAGTTTTTTTAACGCTGTCGCTGAATTACCACCTATGGTGATGTTTGCGGCTGGATCTAATCCTGATGGATCAGACAAGGATTCATTGCGTAATGTAAAAGAAACGGGCGAATTCACTGTCAATATTGTGGGGGCAGCTCACGGGAATGCGATGAACATCACCTCAGGCAGTTATGCCTATGGCTCAAATGAATTTGAACTGGCCAATCTAGGCATGGTCGATGGTGAAACTATCAATGTGCCACGTGTGGCAAATGCGCCTGCCGCGCTGGAATGCACTCACTGGCAAACAATTGTCTTACCTGCCGATGATGGCGCGCATCCCTGCTCTATGGTTATTGGCCGTGTTACCGGCATTTATATCGACGATGATGTAATCGTCGATGGTAAAATAGACAATACGCTGTTTCAGCCCCTCGCGCGGCTTGGCTATAAAGACTATTCAAAAGTTACAGAATTGTTTGAAATGACCCGCCCGACAACAACAACCTAAGGCTAGCGCAGAACGCAACTCGAAACGATTACCGTGACATAGCCGCGCAAATCTGCCTTGATGTAATTTAGCTTAAGCACCCATTCTTCAGCCGGAATTATGGTCTCAAGAGGTAAAACGCCTTCGATAATTTTCTGACCATTCAAAAAAGCATGTCTGACCCGAACAGGTGATGTGGGATTAAACCAAGGCGTTTCACGTTCTGATTTTTTGCCAGCTTGCCCTTCAACAAACATATTCAGGCCACCACTGAATAGTTCGAGTTTGGATTCAGGTCCTGCATAAAGCGGTGTTGCCACCGCTATGTCATGTCTGGCAACTTCACGGCAGTTAATCGGTTCACCCAGGCTTTTGAGTGACGACATTATTTGTTCAGGGGTAACACCGCGGGCAATTTGTTTGGTAATGATGGACCGCAATTCAGCCTGATTACCACCGATAAGATCGGAAGTTTTCTTTTTGGCGTTATTTTCGGCAATAACGCGTTCAAGATCCTGAACCTGTGTGGTTAGGGCATCAATGCGTTGGTTGTTTTCATAAATAACTAAATCGGCTTCTGCTTGCAGACTTGTCTGCTCGGCATGTCCCCACAGCCAGCCAACCCATAGCACACCACCGACAACAATAACGCGTGCCAGAAACAGTATCCAGCCTCGCATTTCTTGGCGACGATAACGCTCTTGTGTTTCGAAAAAATCCATAAAGTGCCTTTGGCATAAAAAACAACTGCAAATCAATACAACAATATAGCATAAAGGCCAATATAGCGATGAACATGCGCTTGAAAAATCATTATCCTGTCGGCAAGATATGCTTATGCCCAAAATAAAATCTATTACCCCCCCCTCTCCTGAACCTCGTGCATGGCAACGTATGCTAAGTGGCCGTCATCTTGATATTTTGAATCCCTCACCAATGGATATCGAAGTTGAAGATATTGCTCATGGTCTGGCGCGTGTAAGCCGCTGGAACGGACAGACCAAAGGCAAGCATCTGTTTTCGGTCGCCCAGCATTCCGTCCTTGTTGAACGTCTATTGCGTCACAATGCGCCAAAAATCGAACAGAAATGGCAGCTAGCTGCCTTGCTGCATGATGCGCCGGAATATGTGATTGGTGACATGATTACACCATTCAAATACGCCCTTGGTGGTATTTATCACGATATTGAAGATCGTCTGGAAAAGGCAGTGCATATCCGCTTTGGATTGCCCCCTGTATTGCCTGAACATATTGTGCGGTCAATCAAACGCGCTGACCGCATGGCGGCATGGCTTGAGGCCACACAGCTTGCCGGTTTCAGCCCAGAAGACGCGGCAAAAATCCTGTCAAAGCCACGCGGCATTTTTGACATTAAACTTCGCGCACAGTCAGCCAATGATGCCAGCGCCGCTTTCCTGCATCGCTTTTCAATTTTGGGTGGCCGAACAAAATCAAAATAGCGTTGGCAACGCACCTAAACGCCAGACGCCAGCTTATCCCGTAATACATAAAAATTAACCTGATACTTTGACAGGTCGTGATACTTTGACAGCCGAATTATCACGTTGGCTTTTTCGGGCTTTGCGCGCTTTGGTTATATCCTTGGCTTGCCCAAGCGTCATACAATCTGGACAGACGCATTTACCTGCCAGATCAAATCTTTGCCGCAGATTAGGTAGTTCCATGCACCAGCAATTATCTTTGCCCGGAGGGGCGCCGCAATTAAAGCTTGTGCCACATATGTCGCATATCAGTTTGTCCATGTCCTCCTCCTAGTGTCGCTGACATGATCAATGCCCGTCATGACAGGCTAAAATCCTAAATCCAATTCAGTAATGCTGTCCATATGGTTTTGGGATCTAAATATCAGTCATTCGATCAGCACAGGAATTTTGCCTAGCATGGTCGGTTTTCTTTGCATCATTTCGCAACTGACGTTATCACATAGCGACTTGTCGTCAGCTAGGCACGGCAAGCGATGCGAGCGTGATGGAATGGTAGACATAACGGACTTAAAATCCGTGGGCCTTAGGCCGTGGGGGTTCAAGTCCCCCCGCTCGTACCATGATTTTTTAGCCAAACGATAAGAATAGTCTTTTATCGCTTACCTCTTAAAAGCGCACATCTGACCACACCATTCTAAAGCCTTGAAAGTTCGGCTTACCTGACGACCGCTTTGGTCTTTTGCAACGTCTCAGCATTATTATCGTTATCATGTGGCAAATGCACTAGCTTCAGGTTCAAATCCTTTATCGCCGCGTCTGGCGCAAACATATATTGCATGATGTTAGCAAACGGGAACGGTCTATCCGGCACGGCGCTCAGCCGTAATTGCCCACTATCTCTGATAAATCTATCCAGTGGCGGCGTTAAATCCCTAGCGCTATTTGGCAGAAAACTGCTGAATGCCGATTGCATCATCTTGATAGTCTGATCGCGCGCCACATTATAATCAACATTCTGTTCGAGTGCTGACATCTGAAGCGCGGCGTTAACAGCCCCATAATCGGTAAACATTATTGACATATCATCAAGCGCAACATCCACAAAGTCATCTGGCTCCAGATCATATGCGTCAGACATAAACAGCTTATCATAGCTATCCACTGACATTTGCATACCAAGCTGGGCATCAAGATTACCGATTCCCTTCATTGTGGTGTTCAAGGTGATATCGGTAGATACGACCCCGTTCCTGATTTCATTCACCTGCGTTTGCGTCATATTAAGCGTCAAGTTCTGCTCGCCTGTTGCGGCGATGAATTGGGCAAAAGTCCCTCTATTTTGCAAGGGCGTCAGAATCATATTTTCGACCTTCGAGCCAAGTTTTCTTAAAAAGGGATCCCCATTGGCAAGGGCGCCAAATGTGAATGGCATGCTGGTAATACTATCAATCGTCATCGACATGCCGTGAGCCGAATAAGCCATCCCGGTCAGGGTAAATTTTGATGAATCAGTGATCGCGCTCATATGGGCTGAATGGTTTGAAAGATCTGAAAAAACGCCTGGTGCCATATCCTGAATAAACATTGTTTTGATGCTCAACGGCAAATCATCAAAATAAACATTTTTCATCCGCAAAAGTTTAATCACGTGATCTGGTGTTCCGGGCTGACCGGATGAATCAACCTCCACCTCATCAGCTGTCAACAACCTATGATCATCAATGAAGATCGCAACATCCTGTATCTCGCCATTTAAATTGCGGTTATCAAACGAACCTGATGAAAAGGTTACTTTGACATCATCTTCCAGATAAACCGTTACCTGTGCCTGTGCCGTACCCACCATTGCCCACATGGCCATGCCCCCAAAAAGCGCATATCCAATTTTTTCAACCATAGCCATTATTCGCATCCCAATCTCCAATCAACAGCAAGGCACCATTAAATTTTCACAATGTTAAACAGGTAATTATATCTAAATTATGGCAATTCCCTCTTTTCGATGTTTATTTACAAAATAACTATCTGCCCCCATATCTATAATGAACACCTCACCTTGAAACGCCATTATGGGCATATTTAATGTTCTTTTTCCCCTTATTTGATGACAATCCTACTGGCCGACGCCCGTTTGTATCTTGGACAATACTGATTTTATGTATTTTGGGCTTTTTCTGGCAACTCTCACTGACTGGATCAGCCGCAAACCATAGCCTTTATCAACTTGGCTTTGTCCCAGCTCTTGTTCTCAGCGACGCGACACTGCCGTCTGAAATAGTGCTGGTGCCAGCATGGATGACAATTTTCACATCAATGTTTCTGCATGGGGGATGGATGCATATTGGTGGCAATATGCTGTATCTCTGGATTTTTGGTGACAATGTTGAAGATGCGATGGGACCTGTAAAATTCATCATCTTTTATGCGCTTTGCGGTGTTGCTGCCGCTTTTGCACAGGGTATGATTGACCCCGAATCAACAATACCGATGATTGGTGCCTCTGGCGGCATAGCTGGTGTTCTAGGTGCCTATATCATGTTGCATCCAAAGGCTTCGGTGCGAACCTTTATGTTAATTTTTGTATTTTTCCGTTTTATCAACCTACCAGCATGGCTGGTGCTTGGCGTCTGGATCGCCGGACAATTTGTTGCTGTGCCACAGGCTTTGGCTGGCAATGAAGGTGGCGTTGCCTATATGGCACATATTGGGGGGTTTCTGGCTGGAATGGCGCTTATTCCACTTTTCAAAAATCGCAATATCGCCTTGTTTGACCGTGCCTTACCCCCGCAAAGATGGAGCGGCGAACCAATTTCTTTTGCCACTATCAAAAGCGAAGCAAAGCAACGATATCGCCGCGACCCGCTGGGATCGCGCATTCTCTCAACACCCTCATCTAAACCAACAAAATCTGGTTCAGTGCCGGGTTTCAAACGTCCCTCGGATAAAAAATCGCCTTGGGGCTAAGCACAAATCAGGCCGTATCACCTGGCATCACTATTTGGGCAGTCACACCCATTTCAAAAACCGCGGCGGCAATATCCTCGGCTGCTTTGCCAGCGACAAGCGCGTCAAGCCCGCTAACAACAACGGCAGTGCCAAAATTACCTGGTTTGAACCACGGATAACTTCCGACACTGATACCGTCATACTGACTTTGAACGCGCTCCATAATCGTGGCTATATTGCCCTCACCTGAACTACATTGAACTGTTATGCGCGTCATCATCACGCCACCAGGCAATCTTGCACGAAGCCCTTCAAACATGGCTTGTAGTATGGAGGGCACCCCGGGAAGCACATGAACATTATGCAGAATGAACCCGGGGGCTGCGCTTAGTGGGTTATCGATCAGATCAGCATCTAATGGAATATCTGCCATTTTCTGACGTGCCGCATTAAACTCCAGATCGGTATTGGCATAATGCTTAAGCAAGACCGCTTCCGCATCCGGATGCCGTATCACAGGCTTATCAAACGCAGCCGCAATCGCTTCGGTGGTAATATCATCATGCGTTGGACCAATACCACCACTTGTAAAAACCAGATCATACTCAGATGACAGCTTTTGCACTGTAGTGATTATGGTGTCACGAATATCGGGAATAACGCGCGCTTCGCATAAATCAATGCCTTGTGCAAATAGCTGCTCGGCTAACCACCCGATATTTTTATCTTTGGTACGACCAGAAAGAATTTCATCACCAATAACGATAATAGCGGCGGTTGGATTTGACATTTTATTTCCAGACTAAAACACAAAAGAAGACGGCAAAATTATCTGAACGTCTTTATACATACTTTAGGCTAAAATGCAGGCGCAAAAAACCATCACTTCGCCTTACCATGGCTTTACATGCAAACCCTATTTCAGACTTGGCATTGTGGCAAAACGGGTTTAATAGCAACAAAAGCTCTATAAAACTGCTGTGATAATCAGGAGACATGAAATAATGCGCACCGAAACGGTAATTCAGCATGGCAAAGACGGCTTTGCCAAAATGCGTGACGCTGGCCGTTTAGCCGCAAGCGTACTCGATATGATTACCCCACATGTAATTGCTGGCATTACCACTGGCGAACTCGATAAAATCTGCCACGAATATATCGTCGCAAATAACGCTGTCCCCGCCCCTCTCAATTACAAAGGCTTTCCCAAAGCCACCTGTATTTCGTTGAACCATGTTGTTTGTCATGGCATCCCCGGCGACAAAAAACTCATTGACGGGGATATTCTGAATATTGACATCACCGTTATTCTGGATGGCTGGTATGGTGATACCTCGCGTATGTTTTATGTTGGCACCCCTTCTGTAAAAGCCAAGCGCCTGACAGAAGTCACCTATGAATGCCTGATGCGCGGGATTGAGGCGGCACGGCCAGGCAATACGCTTGGCGACATTGGTCATGCTATCCAATCATATGCCGAAGGGTTACGCTTTTCTGTGGTGCGCGATTTTACTGGTCATGGACTTGGCCAGGTTTTTCACACATCACCCACTGTTTTGCATTATGGCGATCCAAAGACGGGCATGACATTGATGCCTGGTATGATTTTTACAATCGAACCAATGATTAACGCTGGCAAACATGATACCAAAATTCTGAATGATGGATGGACAGCTGTCACGCGTGACAAAAGTCTATCGGCACAATTCGAACATTCGATTGGCATTACCGAAGATGAACCGGAAATCTTCACTTTATCGCCAGCTGGCTTTTCATTAC
>JABJBD010000050.1 GCA_018668795.1 Candidatus Puniceispirillum sp.
ACCCCATTCATCTGGTGATACTGACATTATTTTACGCAAACCTGATATTATTGAAACGATTAGCCCTGATTCAGCAATACGAGATGCACTAGGGGATCGCCGACACCATTGGCAACAACTCTATACAGCGATCAAGCCAATACTTTAATCTGTAATAAGCAATATAAAGCGCAACCAAGATTACACGAGGAAACCACATCATTATGAACACTTCATTTTTTGGACTAGATCAGAAAATTAGTTTTGAAGGTTCTGACAGCACAAATCCTTTTGCCTTTAAACATTATAATCCAGATGAAATGGTGTTTGGTAAACGCATGGAGGATCAGCTGCGTTTTGCGATCTGCTACTGGCACAATTTCGTATGGCCAGGCAACGACCCATTTGGCGGCGAAACCTTTGAACGGCCATGGTTTGCATCACAATGGAATGGTACCAAAGGTGATGCTATGGACGCAGCAAAGCTGAAAGCAGATGTCGCGTTTGATATGTTCAGCCTGCTTGGCACGCCATTTTTCTGTTTTCACGATGCTGATGTTCGTCCTGAAGGGGCTAACTTTGCTGAAAACACGCGAAATCTGCAAGAAATAACCGACTATTTCCAGGGAAAAATGGAAGAAACTAATGTCAAACTACTTTGGGGAACTGCCAATCTTTTTTCAGATCGCCGCTATATGAGTGGTGGTGCCACGAACCCTGACCCTGATGTTTTTGCCTTTGCTGCAGCTACAGTAAAGACCTGCCTTGATTCTACTAAACAACTTGGTGGGGCTAATTATGTGCTATGGGGTGGCCGTGAAGGATATGAAACCCTGCTCAACACAGCGATTGATCATGAAATGGATCAGATGGGCAGATTCCTGAATATGGTTGTGGACTACAAGCATAAGATCGGCTTTGACGGCACTATCTTGATCGAACCAAAACCGCAGGAACCAACAAAACATCAATATGATTTTGACGTTGCCACTGTTTATGGATTTCTAAAACGTTATGGCCTTGATGCCGAGATCAAAGTCAACATCGAACAGGGGCACGCAATTTTGGCCGGACATAGCTTTGAACATGAGTTGGCACTTGCCAATGCATTGGGCATTTTTGGCTCGATAGATATGAACCGAAATGATTATCAATCAGGGTGGGATACTGACCAATTCCCTAACAATGTGCCAGAGGTAGCCCTTGCCTATTATCAAATACTAGGACATGGCGGATTTGAAAACGGAGGAACAAATTTTGATGCCAAGCTCCGTCGTCAATCACTTGATCCCCAGGACCTTCTATTGGCGCATATTGGTGGTATGGATGTCTGCGCTCGTGGCCTAAAGGCCGCCGCCGCCATGCTTGAAGATGGAAGTTTGCAACAGCATCTTGTTGATCGCTATGCTGGGTGGGAATCTGATTTTGGTGCCGAAATCATGGATGGCCATCATGGGCTTGACAGTCTGGCCGACAAAGTGCTTGCTAACGATATCAACCCACAACCGGTATCCGGCAAACAGGAATATCTTGAAAATATCGTTAACCGTTTTGTTTAGAGTGACTTCAGCTATTTTATAGCTTGGCGCATAGAAGTTTGATTTGTCACTGGTCAGCTTTTCCAGTCCGGGTCAATGCGGTCAAGCATACGCCAAAAAGCTGGCCATTCTGGGTGGCGCACCTTTGCACCACCTTGTGCGCTTCCACCTTCGAACTGTTGACGTGTATGCCGCATCACATCGTCAGGAATATAGCTGATCTCGGCACCTGATGCCATTGCCCGTAACTGGACATCCGAATTGCGTATAAACACCTGATGCCTGACAAATGCCCATATGGCTAATGGGCCAGCTGTTAAAAGACCATGATTTTTCAATAACAATGTATGGTTTTTATCGCCTAAAGCAGATTTTAAACGATCCTGCTCATCAGCATTTAAAACAATCCCCTCAAAATCATGATAGCCAACACGCTCAAAAAGTTGGCATCCTTCCTGAACCAGAGGAATGGCTTCTGCATTGATTGCCGACATTGCCTGACTGATTGGTTCATGCGTATGCATGACACAATGTAAATCATTCGGTCGCGCGCGATGAACAGCCGAATGTATTAAATAACCAGCCATATTGATGGGCGCATCATTATTATCCAGCTTGTTGCCATCCAAATCGATACGCACCAGATTTGATGCAGTGATTTCATCATATGTCAGCCCAAAAGGATTTATAAGAAATGTATCAGTGTCTGGTATCCGTAAAGTGATATGATTATAGACAACACTGGTCCAACCATAAAAATGCGTTAAACGGTAACAGGCAGCCAAATCAACCCGAGCATGCCATTCAGCTTCACTCATACCGTTCGGTGTTTCCGGATAGGTTACGTCAAGTGCCACTGATTGCATTAAAACCTCCAAAACAGGAAAATTACTTCAATCACTATGACCTCCATGCGGGGCTATTATCTAGTGATTTTTTTCATATTGCGCTTCAACACCTTTAATCAGCGCCAATAGAGCTTCATTCAACGGTGTTGGTATATTATGTTTTTTGCCAAGTGCAACAATAGCCCCGTTAAGCGCGTCAATCTCGGTTCGGCGCATCGCTATCACATCACGAACCATCGATGGTTTATGCGTTCGGTGCTCACGTCCAGCCATTTCGACAATCGCCAAAACATTCTGCGGATCAATAGCAACACCATCTGCATGAGCGACCGCACAGCTTTCCATCACCACTGCACGTGCAAGATTGCTGAGATGTTCTGAGTCAGCAATCGTCCCAGGCGTGCCTATGACCAATGCACAAATGGCATTCATAGCTGTGTTAAACGCGACCTTACTCCAGATCACTTGATCGATTTCGTTGTTAACCACCGCGGGAATATCAGCTGTGCATAACATCTCGGCCAGTTGCATCGCGATCTTGGCACTATCTTCCCGCGCCGCGTTAATCTGTGTCAGATGTTGCCCATGTGATGCAACATGCCCGGGACCAATCAAATCTGCAGGCGCTGTTGTTGTTCCATATATCACCCGTTCATAGCCGACAAACCTAGCCAACACGTCATGATTGCCAAGCCCGTTCTGCACACTGATTAGACATGTTGAATCAGCAATCATATGCAATACTGCGTTAATGGCTGCGACTGTTGCGCCAGTCTTGGTGAATACAAACATCACATCAAAAGGGTCATGCGGTTCGGTTGGTGCGATTACAGGTACATTGACTATGGAGTCACTTGTATCAAGCACCATTTTCAATCCGCCTGCGCATATTGCATTACGATGCTCTTCATTTCGGATAACCAAAGTCACGTCATAACAGGCTTTAGCCAAAGCGCCTCCAAACAGAGACCCTAAAGCACCTACACCAATCAAGCCCACTTTCATGACGTTGATCTGACTGTGTCTTTACCAGCATTATACCAGGCAATCTGGCTAAGAATTTCATAAGCAACCGCACTTGCAACCATACTTGTTATATTGTTGGGGTTGTCTTTGGTTGGCATCAAACACACTACATCACCACCAATAACGTTTAGCCCTTTGACGGACTGGATTAATCTTATCGCCTCATCAATCCCAAAACCAGCAACGCCCGGTTCAATATTAGAAACACCGGGCGCGACAGTAGCGTCAAGGCAATCCAAATCAAACGTGATATAAACCGGCATATCGCCTAAAACGTTACGAATTTTCGTGCAAACATCATCAATCTTCATTAAACGATATTGATCCATCGTAATAACATTATAGCCAAGCCTGTGACTTGGCTCCAGCCAATCAAGCCGGCGCGCATTGCCACGCAAACCAATCTGCAGACTCCGGCTGGCGTCAACAAACCCTTCATGAACAAGATAACTTGCCCAATGAGCTGCACTATCCTTTGCTCCTAAAAAATGATCCAACCCTTCAAACGTATCTGTATGGGCATCAAGGTGAAGCAAAGCGACCTTTTCACCTTTGGTCAGGTTGGCTTCGGCACCCGCTAAAGCTCGTAAAATGCCACCCGTCACCGAATGATCGCCACCAATTGATACTGGCCGTGCGCCTGTTGCATCAATTTTGCGATAAAAGGCAGTAATATCTCGAATGCATGCTTCGTTATTGTTCGCTTCAGGAAGTGGCACATCACCAATATCACCGATTACTCCCGTTTCCAGAGGGTAAAAGCCATAGCGCATATGAGCTCGCCGCATATTCGCTGACACATGCCTTACAGCACGTGGCCCAAGGTGCTGATCACGTTCGGTTGTCCCATTACCTGTCGAATGCGGAACTCCCACTAGGGCAATATCCAAACCATCTGCTGTTGCATGAATTGGGGCGCGAAATAAAGATGGGATACCCCACCAGTATAAATTTTCCATCATGCTGTTAGCGTTAGCATCGTCATTAAAGTTTTGGTCTTTATCACGCATCTATTATTCCCAACCTTGGTATTTTGCCATTTCCCTCGCTACAACACGTTCACGGTGGAACAAATAAACTCCACTTGCAATAATGATAAATGTTCCAACAAAGGTCGTATCGGCGGGCATATCATTAAAGAATAGATAGCCAAACAAGGCGGCCGTAACGATTTCAACATATTGAAATGGTGCTAATACACTAGCGGGAGCATTCTGTGTTGAAAAGACGATAAAGATATGACCTATGGTCGAGGCTATTCCCATTCCAATAATCCATTTAAAATGACCAGTATTTGGAATCAAAAAATCTGTACCTGGAATGCCCGCAAAGTGCCCTAAAATCATAATTAGGCCCAGTACAATGACGGCAACCAGCCCTACAACCAACTGCATCTGAAAAGGATGCGCAACCGATGAAATGCGGCTAGTTAGTATCATATAAAAGGCCATCGATACAGCCGACACAAGGGGCAATAAGGCTGGCCAACCAAAGATCACAAAGCTTGGCTGCAAGACCATCATCGCCCCGATCAAACCAAAAATAATTGCAAAAATACGGCGCATGCGGATCGTTTCACCCAGCATGAGAACCGATAAACCTGTCAAAATGAGTGGTTGCACGAAGAAGATTGCAATCGCTTCAGCCAATGGCAGATGCTGAATTGCCCAGAAAAAACAGAATGTAGCAATCATAAGCGTGATGCCGCGCATACATTGTATGGCCAAAGTGCCAGGCGGAATAACCCACAGACGGTTATAGATCACTAATGGCATTAATAGACATATCTGCATGAAGAACCGGAAAAATGTGACCTGAATAGGGTCAAAACTTCGACCTAGCGTTTTGGCACAGACATCGATAGCCGGAATAATCAGCATAGCTAGGCAAATCTGAAAGATGCCTTTCGATACAGCAGATTTGTCAGTCGCGCTGAACAATGACGACCGGTCAGTCATAAAGGGTTATTTCAAAAATATGTTGGATCAGCATCTGAATGTTAACCTGGAAGCTGTTGTGTCAGCACATACCGCAAAATATCGGCAACTGCCTTTGGATCTTCGGTAACGGCAAGAGCCGCAGCATCGACTTCCTTTAAGGCGTGTTGATGGTCTTCACCATGAACGATAATCAGTGATTTACCAAGCGCAGCAGCGTAGCCAGCATCAAATGCAGCATTCCACTGCTTGTATTTCTCGCCAAACCGCACAACCACGATATCAGCATCCTGAATAGCTATACGCGTGCGG
The DNA here is from genome assembly GCA_018668795.1 of Candidatus Puniceispirillum sp. Lineage (GTDB taxonomy): Bacteria > Pseudomonadota > Alphaproteobacteria > Puniceispirillales > Puniceispirillaceae > Puniceispirillum. The sequence goes on from JABJBD010000050.1 coordinate 5,641, forward strand.
ATCGCGTTGACCATCGCACCTTTATGGTCATGCCAATATTTGTCTGTCTCGGCACCCAATATAGCCACCCCACAATCGTCACTGGCGGCATGGTCAGTCACCGGGCTTGAAAAGGTCACATCAAGACCTGCTGCTCCTGTGATTATTTGCTCGCGCCAGTCAGTATGGATTTCCCCAGAAAGATAGACTTTCATGGCCATTTTGCCACTCCTTATTTTAACCTATAATTTGAACCAGATCACATTCATATGACCACAATCGGTAAAGGAATTATGTAAGGTGACAATATCCAGAAATGCCAAGGTTACAACCGCCAAGTTGATTTCGTCACATATCCATCAACTTTGACCGCTTTTGGGTTGGCAAAACATCTTGTTCAGATCACTATGCCAAAAAACAAAAACGAGGTTATCATGATCAATCTGGAAAGCTTTGGCGATTTGTGTGAAATTCCAGCTGGAGAATTTGCACCAAAACCAACAACATTAACCAAAGGCCAAACCGAAGCACTGGTGCCACTATGGGAGTCACTTGATGGCCTAACCAAAATTGGCATCTGGGATTGTACGATTGGTCGCTTTACAGCCGACCGAACTAAATCTGCTGAAATTTGTCATGTTTTATCTGGCAGTGCATCAGTTGTGAATGCTGATGGCGGAGGCAAGCGTGATATTGGTGCAGGTGATATGCTGATATTACCAATAGGCTGGACAGGCGAGTGGACAATTCATGAACCAATGCGCAAAACATATATCCTGATCGCTGAATCTGACATTTAATAGAGTTGTGACCACTCATTTCCAGTTGGCAAAATAAGCCTGCGCAACGGCCTCAAACCTAGACATAATTCGTGTTGGGCGCAGATTTTCAAGACTGGCTATGACAATCCGGCTTTTAATGATGTTGTTTTTGATTGGACAGGCAATAAGCTTTGCCCCCTCATAAGTCAGATCACCTTTTGGGCGGGTAACAAGAAGCGAATAGCCAAGCCCGCGCCCCACCATACCTCGCACCAACTCAAGTGACGATGTTGTATAGGCAATATCTGGGGTTACACCCATAGATTTTAACAAGCCAATAAAAAACTCACGGCTGGGCTGAACATCAAACAGGATCATCGGCTCTGTCGCCAGTTCAACAAGATCGATTTCATGCAGATCAGCTAATCTATGATTGGCTGGCAACAGCACATAAGGCGATAACTCGGCTAATTCCACTCTATGTATATCTTCTGGTAATTCCAGATCGTACAACAAAGCTATTTCCAGATTACCTGAATACAAACCCTCAACAAGCTTTTCCTGTGTACCCTCCTGCAAATCGAGCTTAACGCCCGCATAGTTCTTATGAAACTGCTTTATCAAACCTGGTAAAACCGAAGGTGCTAACGTCACAAAACTTCCCAACTTCAGAACGCCGCTGATATCGTCACTTTCAATATCATCACTTATCATCATCGCTTCACGTTGCACATCACTTGCGTGGGATAGCAGGCTACGTGCAGACTGAACAAAACGTAAAGCCCCTGCTGTCACTGAAACACCCTGCGCGTGATGCCGAAGCAATAATTGCATACCTAGCTGATCTTCAAGCTTGCTAATCGCAATGGAAACTGTGGGTTGAGATACGTTCAGGCTGGCCGCCGCACCTGCAATTGATCCACTATCAACACAGGCAACAAAATATTCAAGCTGACGTAAGGTAAATCGGTGCATAGCGCAAAGATAGCATAAGACTATAGATAAACAAAAAAAAATGTATTTTAACTAATCAACGGCTTGGCTTAGCGTTTATTAATTGGTTGATGGTTGTGGTTCCGGCATGGCTTATATGAACAATTTTTAAATTTAGATTAAATAAATAATATCAGTATCATAAATATATTAATGAAAGTGATTTGTAATGATTAGAACAGGTGAAGAATATCGTGACTCATTACGCGATGGCCGTGAAGTATGGATTAATGGTGAACGCGTCAAAGATCCATGTAAACATCCACAAATCAAACCAGCAGTTGATGCGCGTGCCTATATTTATGACATGCAGCATGACGCCAAAACCAAAAATGCCATGACTTACAAAGAGAATGGTGAAAGTTTCGCCATTGGTCTGCGCTTGCCCTATGAACAAAAAGACTGGCAGGACAAACGTGACGCGGTCGATCTTGTGACACATAATTTAGGTGGTGTTGTTACCCGCGTTGGTGATGAAACAATTGGTGAAATGTGGTCGCTTTGGGATGGCAAGGACATATTAAACGAGATAGATGCGCGCTTTGCTGAAAACATTGAACGTCATATTCATCAGGCCATCAAGAATGATCCGTTCCATGTGTCCGCCAATACAGACCCGAAAGGTGATCGGTCAAAGGCACCACAGGATCAAGACCCGGATATGCTGGTGCATGTGGTCAAAGAAACCGATGCGGGTATTATTATTCGTGGTGCCAAATTTGAAACCGCCGCCGCTTATTCGAATCAGGCCTTTCTGAAACCGACAATTGCCAATTGGGGTGATGCCGAACTATCCGATTATGCGCTAGGCTGTATTGTCAAAATGGATGCGCCCGGCGTCAAACATATATGCCGATCAGGTTTTGCAGGAGCCAGCGGCGGATGCCCACGCGCCAATCAGGAAGATTACCCATTGGCCAATAAATTTGACGAAATTGACACATTGATGATTCTGGACAATGTGCTGGTACCCTGGGAAGACGTTCTGTTTTATCAGCATACAAAGGCGGCCAGCTTTATCCGCGCTACTCTGCATCGCTATTCGGCTTTTCCCTATGTTCAACGCACATTATCCTATGCTGATCTGATCATTGGGGCTGCTTTGTGGAACGTTAAGCAAACTGGCCTTGAAAAACAGCAAGCTGTTCAAGAAAAACTATCCGAGCTGGCTGTATGGCGTGAAGGTATTAATGCCTTTTTGACCGCAGCGATTGCTACTGCTGAAACCAGCCCAAATGGATTGCTGATGCCGAATCAGTCATTGCTATTCTCTGGCCGTGTCCATGCGTTATCTAATTTGCCCAAAATGATGCATCTGGCTCGTGAACTATGTGGCGGTCAAATTTGTGTGACACCTGATGCCAACACCTTTGCCGCTGCCGATACAAAACCATGGATGGACAAATTCTATTCAATCAATGACAAACGGCTAGCGGATGATCGGAGAAAGTTATTGGCTTTA
>JABJBD010000109.1 GCA_018668795.1 Candidatus Puniceispirillum sp.
CAATTTCAGCTGGTATCAAATGCCGTGCTGCCAATGTCGCAACAAAGGCCAGCCCCATCATGATGGCCAATGTCATGCTGGTTGCTGAATCAACGACAAATTCAATACCCCATGGTGGCTCCCAATTGCCAAGATAATAGGATATTTCAACGCCCGTCAGCGTCACACTATGCAACAACAATGCAATGACAAAACTAGCGCCCACAGCCGCAAGGCTAATGATCCACGCAAAAGCTGGCACAGGAATCAATGTAACAATGGCCGCCAGCAAAAGCGGTATCGCCACAAGTAAAGCTGGCAAATTCTGTATCAGATAACTAGCTGTCATGATGTTTGCTGTCCTTCACCGCCGTGCGCCGCCGGTTTGGTCGCTCAAGCGCGGCTTCGGCTTTCGCCGCCAGAAGTACACCTTCTTCGATTGATCCAAAGGCTTCGTTTATGCGCAAAACCAGCGCTAGCCCCAACGCAGTTGTTGCCACCCCAACCACAATCGCCGTCAAAATCAGCACATGCGGCAACGGATTTGAATAAACCGCCGACGGATCATCCATAAGAATTGGCGCGGTGCCGCCTGCCATCTTTCCAAGCGTGATATAGAACAAAAATACCGAGGTCTGGAAAATGGACAAACCGACAAGCTTTTTGACCAAATTCTGTCTTGAAATCACCACGAACAAACCTGCCATCATCAAGAAAATGACGACGTAATAATTCCACAGATCAGCGATAGCCAGCATACTCATGACTTGCCCTCGACAAAACCTGCAAACGCATGAAATAGCGCCAGCATGACACTGGTAACTGTCAGTCCTACACCCAATTCAACCAGCAAAATACCGATATGCTGCCCACTGCCAACATCACCTGTCAAAGCGGTATAATCGAGGAAGTAACCCCCATTTAGAATGCCCACTATACCCACAGCCCCATACAGCAGAACCCCCAGAGACATCAGCACAACATTGACTTTGGTTGATACCAGTTTGCGCCCTGCATCAAGACCAAACACAAGGCCATGCAAAATGAACGCCGACGCAATGATCACCCCCGCCTGAAAACCGCCACCAGGGCCGTAATCGCCATGGAACTGGACATACAAACCGAACATGATGATGGGTGCAAAAAGAATTTTGGCAACAACACGGAAAACAGGGTTATTCTGCATATCTAACCTGCTTTCTTTTTGTCTGATTTATGCTTGCGCGTGCGCGTAACACCAGCCAGCAGCAACAAAACGCCCAGACCCGCAGTAAATACAACTATCGTTTCCCCAAGCGTATCAAAACCGCGATAGCTTGCCAGAACCGTGGTCACGACATTCGGAATATGCAGAACCTCGCCACTTTCTGCCAGATAGCGTGGGGCAACATGCACATGTGCAGGCGCATTCGGATCCCCAATCGCGGGCAAATGCGCCGCCGCCGCTACAAGAAGCAGGCCGGCAATACCACAAATCATAAAAGCTGCCAGATTATTATGCGTTGCAGGTTTTTCCTCGGCAGGCAAATAGGCCATAGCGGCAAGAAACAAGACTGATGAAATACCAGCACCTACAGCCGCTTCGGTAAAGGCAACATCAACCGCATCAAGGTTGACAAAAAACGCCGCTGAAATCAGGGAATAGGCACCAGACATCACAATCACAGCAAAAAGCCGGCCTGTGCGTACGACCATTACGGCTATCACAACCAACAGACACATCAGAAAAATATTGATGAAAAGACCCGTCATTTGGCTTTACTCTTTTTCGCAGAACGCGTGGGTGTCGAAGACTTGCTAGGTAGTTTGCTTTCGCCTTCGGGCTTTACACCAAACTTATAGGCAGCTTGCACAACGGCATGGCCAGCAATTGGACTGGTAAAAAATAGAAAGATACCGATAAAAACCAATTTGACCGTTACCAATGTTAATCCCGCATGCAACATCATTCCAAGAATTAAAAAGCCGACACCAGCCGTGTCCACCATACCTACGGCATGCATACGGCTATAGACATCAGGAAGCCGAAGCAGACCAATACTGCCTATCAGCAAAGCTACAATGCCGATGAACAGGCACAATGATGACAAAATGGGAATGACTGTATCAATCATTTCCGTCCCCTCCACGCTTTGCATCACCAAGGCTTCCTGTGCTGAAAAGTTTTAGAACAGCGAATGTACCGATAAAATTAATCACCGCATACAGAATGGAAATATCAATAAATTCAGGGCGATTCATGACAAATCCATGCAGAGCTATTGCCAGAATGATAATTGTACCAATCGCATTAACAGCCAGAATACGGTCAAAGGCTGTTGGCCCAAAGCCAGTTCGGATCAGCGCCAGCACAATACAAACAGCACATGCCACCAATGCAGCTACCATCATCATGATCCTGCCTCCGCTTTAGGCACATCTTCCAAACCAGTAACGCGGCGATCCATCTCACCGCTACGAACATCATCACCAAAATCGCTATGAAGCGCATGAATAATAAAGGTCGATGATGCGCTTTCATGAATATCTATGGTTACGGTACCTGGCGTTAATGTGATCGAATTGGCATAGGTAGCAAGACCAGCGGCTGTGTGTTGCGACGCTGACACTTCAAAAATTTCTGGCTTCGCCCCGCCAAACAGAATGATTTTGGCAGTGGCTATGTTCGACATTATAATTTCACGTAAAAGCCACAGCAAATATGCAGGTAATCTGGCAAATATATGTGTTGGCAGTCCTTCGTGATCGCTAGCACCAATACGCCATGACAACCACGCACATAATGCACAGCTTAGAACCCCTAATGAGGTGATAAGCGGCGTGTAATGCCCAGACATTAAAAGCCATCCGGCAAAAAGTATCAAAAATAGAAGAACAACACGCATCATAGACTATGCACACCTCAAAATAAGAAATCTTATAATAGAGATATTTGTGCGAGTATCAATGCTTGCCAGCTTGATTTAGTTTGAAAAATTGTTATTTTTTTTCCGTAGCAACGTCCTTGCAAATTATCTAGCTTCACGATAATTTAAACAACCTAACAATAACGGCAAATAGCCCTATAAGGAATTGCAAATGGCCACCAAACCTGTATCGAATACAAAACCTCGTCCGGACCACGTGCCCGAGGAAAATGTATATGAAAAAATGCATTGGATGGTTATCGTTACATATGTATGCGCGGCTGTGGCTGTGGCTGCCATGATCATTAACGCTGGCTAATTCAAACAGCCTAGACATTATAGCAATTTTGATTTTCATTGATGGGAGCGCTAGTGGACGCTTTATACCAAAAGCAGATACTGTCACTAGCGCACCGTGCGCGTGCTAGCACCCTTGATTTTACGCCATCCCAGTCTGCCACATGCAACAATCCTGTTTGTGGCGACAAGGTAAGCGTGTCTATCGCTGTCAAGGCCGACCACATCGCAAATATCAGTGTTCATGTAAAAGGATGCGCCCTGTGCGAGGCCGGAGCTGGCCTATTGCTTGAATGCGCACAAAATGGAGATATTGCTGAGACAACAACGTTAGGGGCACAGCTAAATGCGTTTCTAACGTCCGGGGCAAATGACCAAAGTGAGACAGACGATGATCACGTCAACCGCTTTGCAGCTTTTGCGCCAGTCAAAGACATAAGCAACAGACATAAATGTGTATTGCTGGCTTTTGACG
>JABJBD010000216.1 GCA_018668795.1 Candidatus Puniceispirillum sp.
AAGCTATCAATTTATTCAGGGCGGACGGAGACCTTGTCAAAAGCCCATAAGGCCACACATAGGGCAAGTGGAAATCCGATAACAAGGATTAAGCCAATATTTGCGTTCATAACCATCTCCACGACATAATGAAGCCTGTTTCTACGATGCTCAGCCGTCTTTTGGCAAGGGACAAAACGCCGCTACCAGTCTTAATCGTCCCTAAGCAGACAAGCATATTGTGGCAAAACAAGATCCGGCCCCTGCTCCCATGCGGCAGCTCTATAGGCATCGGCAACTATTTTACCTGTTTCAGTCATGCAATCGTCAATCGTGTCAAACTTAAGATCGGTAGTTATAATTCCCGATGTCATGATGGCTACCGCTACCCACTCCATCTTAATGATCCATTAAAACACAGGCATATTTATTCAACTCAATGTCCTGTGCTTTGGTTTCAGATATTTCTGCTTTTGCATTGCGCGCCATCACAGCAGCTTGGCCTGCCTGTTTGTAACAGTCATCGACATTCCGAAAGGTAATATCCGTCGGCACAATGCCTTGCGTCAGCACCGCAACTAAAAGCCATTTCATCCCCAGACTCCAAAATTTGATTGATAACCTGCGCAAGGATAAAAGCGTTATTAATTGCAAACAAGGGATTCAGAATATCTAAATTAATATTTATGAAATTATTTTTTTAGTCTATTTTTCAGACTAATACGCGCTTCTTGTGATCCATCATGAAAAGTGCCAAACCAACGATCAAGTGGAAAATCGACACTACCATAGTTGCATTCAAAATAGCGATGATGAAGCTGATGATGAAAATGGCCAAGCAAAACGCGTTCTTTATTGGCAATAAACAATGCGTGAAAACCGCTATGTCCAATGATCGCCGACAAACCAAGCATATACATGTGAAAAAAAACATGTATCGGATGCGAAGGAACGAACAGATGGATGAACACCGATGAAAAATAAATTGCATGCTCAACTGGATGCATGGAAATGCCTGACCACGGGCCAACATTTACATTGCGATGGTGTAAGGCGTGAACCCATTTATAAACAGGGCCAACATGCAAAAAACGATGCCCCCAGTAAAAATGAAACGCGATCCATGATCCTGTCAGAAATATAATCAGGCTGAATAAAGCCGGATTATCGTTCCAACCAATATAGTGCGCGTCACCATTATTTAACCGCCACAATATTATGGCCTGATATAGCGTCCAGAAACTGACCCCACTGGCCAATGTCCAGAACTTATTGTCATAAACCTGACGACCAAAATTGAAACGCCCACCTCCTTTATGGCCAAAAGAGGTGACATATTTCCGCTTAGTGCCCTGCCCTTTGCGTATATATAGAAACCAGTGCAATCCCCCCGCGACAAGGCCAACAAGCCCTAGATTGATTGCATATAAAGCGACCAGCCATCCAATGTTGGATGTATCACCCTTGGCAGGCATAACAGGCTGAAGCATATAAAATGACATGATAGCCAACAACAGAAAAAAACTGACCTCGGACAATCTCAACCATGTATCGCGGTGATATGCCCAGATTGCCGCCATCTTCCATGGCATTTCAAAAAGCGGATTATTGGTGATCGGCAGATCCGGATGCCAGTTCCATTCCTGACGGTTTGTGCCATTTTTATCAGCAGATATATCTTTGTCGCTGATGGGTTCATGATTGCCAGATGACATGCCCATGCCTCACTGTTCAACATTTGAAAATGTTTCCAGATTATGCGCAATCTGGCAATATCAAATCGCAAACCTTTCCTAATCGTCTGCCTTGCCAATCAGCGCTTCCCACCAACGCTCAAAGATGCCCGGATTATCAAGCCGCACCGTTTGCCCCATAAGCGGTGTCATTACAGATATATTATGGGGCTTTGCACGTTTGGTAATTTCAACTGGCGGGTCGTACCAGTTATGTAGGGATAAGGTGAACATGCCCCAATGCACGGGAACCAGATGCCGTCCCTGAAGATCAAGAAACCCCTGAATGACTTCATCTGGCATATTATGAACAGCTGCCCAGCGCTCATTGTACTGACCGCTATCCATAAACACGATGTCAAATGCTCCATAACGGTCTCCAATGTCTTTGTAATGCACATCATAGCCTGAATCGCCGCTATAATAGACACTCTTGCCACCGCCTTTGACAATCCATGATGCCCACAGGGTTTTCATTGTCGAAACAAGCGCCATACGGCCAGAAAAATGCTGGGCGGGCGTGCAGATAAAAGTCACCCCGTCAAAATCTATTTCGTCCCACCAATCCAACTCGATCAGCTTGTCACTATCGACACCCCATTTGCGCATATGCGCACTCACGCCAAGCGGCGTTATAAAGGTCACATCATCATCCTTTAGCTTGATGATTGTTTCCATATCCAGATGGTCATAATGGTCATGCGAAATCAGCACATAATCTAAATCGGGCAGATCATGAAAGCTGATAACTGGCGGCTGAAAACGTTTAACAAGAAAACTGAATGGTGACGCAGCACCTGAAAATACAGGATCAACCAGAACGATCTTGTTATTAATGGACAGCAGAAACGATGAATGGCCCAACCAGATGAACTTTACCGTACCTGCGCTATCTCCAAAATCTGCCGGCACCCCCGAACGGTCTTCAGGGATTAATTGTGATGGCGATGTTTCATTGGAATTGAAAAAGAAATTATGCCTGAGACGTCCGATGGGATCATCCCAAAAGCTGGTATCATCACCCATTGTCTTCATGATATTTGGACGACGATTGACGAATTTTTGACTAGCCATGTCATAATTAGGCGATGACTGAACTATTTTGAGATGCACATCTTTTGGATTTTGTCCCACCTGATCACACCCCGTGAGTATTGCCAGCACGAATACTGGAAACATGAATCTACGAAACATGACCTTTATATCTATAATTACATTAAGCATCCGTGTCTCACTTTGTTTGCATTCGGTTAACGCCATCCCAGCTTGCCGTATCCCACCCATCCTTCAAAAGACTCTTACATCTCTCGATATATAGACAAACCACCATATCGGCTGGATTATTATCATATATGGCAGTGAACAGTGTCAGCGCCTCATTGATATTCTGAGCTTGATAAAGTGTTACAGCTTCATCAAACCGTGCTTTATCCTTGACCTTCAACGCCCTATTATCATCAGAGTCAGCGTCAAGAACTTCAAAAACCTTAACCGCTTCGGACTTGCCCTTGACCGCAACCTTGTCAATCATCCGCACAGCAAAAATATCAGGCGTTAATTTTAAATAGGTGTCTTCACTGATCAAAACCTTTGCCTGATATAGTTTGGTCAACATTTCGAGACGAGCCGCCAGATTTACCGCGTCACTGATAACGGAACCTTCCATCCTGTCAGCCTCGCCAAGCGTGCCAAACATCATCGAACCAGTATTCACACCAATGCCTATATCAATGCTTTGCGCGCCCTGCGCTTTGGCGTCTTCGTTATAAACAATCAAGTCCTGCTGCATTTTTACGGCGGCGCTCGTGGCATCATCAGCGGCGCGCGTAAATAACGCCATAATTCCATCACCAAGAAATTTATCTATATAGCCGTTATGCCCGCGCACTATTGGTCCCATACGTTTTAGATAGCCATTTACAAAACGAAAATTCTCATCAGGCGTCATACTTTCCGATATGCTGGTAAAAGAACGAATATCGGAAAACAGAATGCTCATTTCAATTTCGACCTGATCACCAAGATGCACATCCAGAATGCTATCTTTCTTTAGATTTAATAACAGTTGTTTGGGAACAAATCGCTGATAGGCAGTTGTGAGCCTGATTTGCTGATCAAGAGCCAAAGCTTTCAGATCATTAAGCTGCTGTGCCACCGCAAAGCCAAAGGTAATGAACATTGACAGAAACAACAAACCACCAAAAGTCGTTGCCACCAGCATGGTGATCCAAGTGAATCCATACAGAAGAAATGCGATGATCGATATAGGCGCCGTAAGCAACGGCAACATAAACGAAACGCACATATATTTTCCCGTTTTGCTACCTTTATGCCAGGAAAAGGCCGAAATACCGACAGACGTAAATAACAGTAAAGCAAATGGCAGGAACAGATATTGTAATTTAACGATGCCAGGGCCAAGCCGGTCAGGGGGATAAGCAACAAGGTCAAATTCTGATGGCCCGGGCCAGGACAGCGAGGTGACAAAATTAATGCCTGCCATAACAATATAAAAAACGATTACCGAAAAATATATTTTATCAAATCTTTTATATCGTGAATCCAGTTCCAGTGACTTTCGGAAAAATTGTAGCAACAAAGCAAATAAACCCGAATTAAGGACAAGGCTGAATTCACTGTTTGATACCCAACGGTCAATACCTAGCAACATGGCATTTGATGATGTCAGACATACAATGATTGTGGCTTGGAACAAGCTAAGTGACAGCCACAGATAATTCCCTTTTGAAACCAGATAGATGAAGAAATAATACAAACCAAAGGCAAAGGCGACCGACATAAAAACAATATTGCTGGCAAAGCGAAATAACTCACGCAATTGCACATCTTGCCATGAACCAACTGTCATGCGATCTAGGCCGTTAACCCGTCCCATAAAGCGATCAAACGGACGGCTACGGAAGTAACTGTAAAGAACTGTTTCCTCGCCAACTGGCATCAAAACCTTATATTGACCCAAAATGCGGCCATCATCGATCCAGTCACCTGACTCATAAACCCAGTATGGATAACTCTTTGCGCCCTGACGACTGACGGTAAAAATCTTTTTCTCGCGGTTCCAATTATGGTTGATGCCAATCTCTTGGGTATTTGTATTATTGAAAATCCGCACCCGCGCCCAGTAACCGTCCACAAGCGACTGATCACTTTGTAATGATGGCAACCAGGCACCATCTTCAAGATCCGATAGATGAGCCGTATGGTCAAACCCTTCCAGAAATGTCAGATGGTCATGGGGAATTGTGGCTAATTGTCCAGGCTCAACAGAAAAAACCGTCTCTGCGCGCACAACTGTGCTTGCTAGAATGATTATCAGAAAAAATAGATACAGTGTGCATTTGGTTGAAAAACCCAAAAGATCACGTAACTGAAAGGTCATAAAACGTGGCACCAAACAAAAAGACTCAGCTACCATTACAATGCGAGGCGTCTTTGGCAATGTCAATGTAACGTAAACTTGTTCATTTCAGACTTAATCTTCAGCAAAATAAGTCCTTGCGCGCTCGTAATATAACTGCAACAAAATTGTAATATTTTGACGTTTTTAACAGTTCAGATATTACAATGCGCATCATTCCAAAGGCATATTTCCACTATGAAAAACAACCAGATTGACCAATCTAATAGATATATCAATGATTTAAGGCGACTGGATTATACGCATAGCCAGGTTAAACAACGTCGTACAACGCTATTACCTTTTACGATTGCCGCTCTATTTCTGGTGATTGCGGGGATTTATGGAAGCATGAATCTGGACGTAGCACCCGAAGACATAGTGATGTTGGTATCAGCCGCAGTAATTGGCGGTTACATGGCTTTGAATATTGGTGCAAATGATGTTGCGAACAATATGGGGCCTGCTGTCGGTGGCAAGGTTTTGACGGTAGTCGCTGCCGTTATAATTGCCGCCATATGCGAAAGCGCAGGTGCGCTTCTGGCGGGTGGTGATGTCGTTAAAACCGTTGCCAAAGGCATTATTAATCCTGGTGATGGCGTGGCGTTGGATGATTTTCGCAATCTGATGCTCAGCGCGCTTCTTGCTGCGGCTTTATGGATCAATCTTGCCACCTTTTTGAACGCGCCCGTTTCAACGACACATTCCATTGTTGGCGGTGTCATGGGCGCTGGCATTGCGGGGGCTGGATTTGATCTGGTCAATTGGCTCACCATGTCAAAAATTGCTGCCAGTTGGGTTATTTCACCTGTTTTTGGTGGCATGGTCGCCGCCGGGCTTCTCTACCTCATCAAAATGAAGATATTAAAA
>JABJBD010000217.1 GCA_018668795.1 Candidatus Puniceispirillum sp.
AATTACTTGAACCCCGCATGTCGTACCAGCAGATCGCCAAAGCCCGAACCCTAGCGCGTAAATGCGAAGCCCAGAATTATAAGAATTGCGACAAGCTGTGATCCTATAGCATCACCGCCATTCGGATTTTTTTTAGGGGGAGTATGACCTGATAATGATTAAGCCATTGTTTGCAAATATAATTGTTGCAGTTTTAAGTGCCATGGGGGCATTTTTTTTTAAGTCACCAGTACTGGAAAGGGTCTCATGACATAGAACATAAGTATATGTCTCAAGCCGATAAAGATATGGCTGATGGAATCGAACGAATGTCAGATGATATTAATGAGGTGAAGTCTAATGTTATGGCTCTCACTCTCAGTATCACATTTGAATCAAAACTGGTTAAGCTGGATAAAAAATCTGTCGATTTAATAGATAATTTGGAGGCTTTTGGCGTGTATCCAATGAAAGTCGTAACAAACGACACCATATATCAATTGCAGACGGTCGATCATGCTATTGTAAGCTCATTCCAAAAATCGCCAAATAGTCAATTGAGAAATTATCGTATGGTTGATGTCCGTGAGATAAATGAGAGTGATAAGTTCACTCGAATTGATAGCTTAAAAGGTTCCAGCAATGAACAAGTTACCTCCGGCATTAAAAATTTTTATGCTCTGTCTGGTGCAACTATGACACCTGTCCCCCCTTATTTGCTTGAAGGGTTGGCAAAAAAGAGCGAAGTAGAACTGTCAAATTTCAAGTTGATTGAACCAAGCTTTTGGGCTTCGTCAGATTATGCAATAGACTATAGCCCAGATTTGTTTTCCAAGCTGAAGCTTGGTGATGGAGAAAGTGCTTGGATAACTGTATTGCCGATTGACAGGTAAGCCAAACATCCCCGTGATCACAATATATCGGTCACGGTTGGGCCATTGTCAGCCCGCACAGCAGACACATGGGTTAGTTCGCCATCAATATTTTAGGCAAAGTCATATTTGTTATGCTGTTTTACATTCTGTAAAATAACCAGCACATTCTCATCACCGCCCGTCATATCATCATAGATCACCATGTCATTCGCTTCACCACCGCCATCCAGATCAGCAAGAAAGTAATAGAGCATTGTTCTGCTTTCAAAACCAAAGTTGATTTTATCAAAGTGGTCGGCACTATTTTCCGCGCGGGTGCTACGACTAATAAAATCGGTTATAACATCGGCCTCGCGAATGGATGTTGATATTCTGTCAACACCGAAAAGATCATTGCCATCCCCACCGGTCATTACATTGGCACCATCATTGCCATTCAGTATGTCGTCATGATCCGAACCGATTAGATTCTCAATGGAAATCAGCTTGTCACCTGTGGCATCACCGCCGGAAATACTTGTCGCACTACCATCATTGGCCAGCGTGATTTTTACGCCCACAGGTGATCCGGCATATGACGCCGTATCCTTGCCGCCGCCGCCATCCAGCCTGTCAGCCCCCGCACCCCCTTTCAGCACGTCATCACCATCGCCGCCACGAATATCATCGTCATTATTGCCACCGTTCAGAATATCATTAGCGTCACCACCCAAGATCATATAGGCAATATCAGCCCCTTTCGTTTCGGACAGGGTCTGGCTTTCCGTTGCACTACTATCACCAATCACCTCGCGGACGGTCACCGTCACAATCACGTCTTCAAATGTGCCATCGGGTTTGGTCGCACGGATCGTCAGGTTTGTTGATGCGCTTGGTTGTCCAGTCAGATTACCGCTGTCACTGCCCAGCGACAGACCTTGCATGTTGCCTATATGCACGGCCCAAACGGTATCTGCAATTCCTGCCCCTTGGATATATGTGCTCAAATCTACCGCCACTGGTGTTGGTGCCGTATTTAGCACAGCGTCATAGGGGCTATACAGAATCTTGACATGCCGTGCCTCGGCAACCGTCGCTTCTTTGGCCTTTGGGGCGGCATAACGGCTTGTATCGCTACAGGCTGCCAGCAATAATATAACGGGTAAATGGCCGGTGGATGGCACCTTGCGCTTGGCTTTGGTGTGTCTGCCAGTGGTGAGCATGTCTTTGATGTAGCTGTTGGTGGTGCGTTTAAATGTGATCCCGTTTGCCTTGATGCGCTTGCCCGTCGCGGGTTTGGGAATCGGATCTGCAATGGCCGGATATGCAACGTCCGATGCTACAGGATCTGCAATGGCCGATGTCACGCTGACCGATGTCTTGGTATAGCCGATATGTCTAGCCGGTGGCCTCACGTGCCAGCGTCCCCTTGGGGGTTCGTTTTGGCAACAGATACTATCTTCTATCGAGTTTGTTTCATTAAGCATATATCTATCCAATATTTATTCCTATTTCACTCAAAATGTTAATTGAAAATAAGTCAAGTTATTGAAATAAAACTAATTTATATATAAGTAAAACTAGTTTTAAACCTAATCCTATCCTGCTTTCTTTATGCTCTGACCCTGTCACATAAACATTAAAACCATGTCTCTAGCGTGGAATTTGGACTGCTCATGATCAAGCATGTTACAACATCACGGTCGCCAAAATGTTTCA
>JABJBD010000220.1 GCA_018668795.1 Candidatus Puniceispirillum sp.
AGAAATAGGCAGAACAGGTATAACACCAGCCAGTTGATGGGCAGGCGTCATGGCAAGCTGATCTATTAGCGCATTGAGTATTTTTTGCTGTAATAGAGGGCGTGCGGCGTCATGTATCGCAACAAATCCTTCAAAATCAGTAGCTAAAAGCGCGGCTAAGCCGTTGCCTACAGAGTGCATACGGCTTGCGCCGCCAGTGACAATGGTGACTATTTTTGCATCACTGCCAAGATGCTGGTTTGTGATGGCTTGTGCTTGGTCTTCCTGTCCCTTGCCAACAACAAGGATGATAGCGTTTACATTTGGGTGCTTGGCGAATGCATCAAGTGACCAGCAGATCACTGGCTTATCACCCAATTGACGAAATTGTTTAGGAATATGATTCCCATGTGTTGCTTTATTGTTGGCCATACGCTGTCCGGTGCCAGCCGCCACAATAATGGCGGCAACAACTGGGGAATTTGATTTGTGCGCATACTCAGACATAACAAGGCTTTTATCATCAAAGCTACCCTGCTTGTCCATGCCTTTTTCTGATTTATCAAAGGACATGCTGATATGGGAGCTGATGACATGCGATTGCTTGCTTTACCGCTAGGATCAAGATAAACATGATCTGGCGATGCTTATTTTTTAGGCGACTTTTTCAATATGCTTAAAATTAAGGCAGATTGCTTTGGCAATGGTGCCGATGGAGACGTAATTGGCTGTTCAGCTATGTGATATAGATTTGCCGCATGCTGTCGTTCTGGCACCCATGTCAGGCGTGACTGATTGGCCATTTCGCCGTGCGGTGCGCCGTGCTGGTGGAGGTCTTGTTGTCACTGAAATGATTGCCAGCGCGGCAATGCTGGCCGAAGTCAAAACCGAAATGCGTAAATTAAAAACCGAAGTTGCTACCGAAGCCCCGCTTTCAATCCAATTAGCTGGTTGGGAGCCGTCTGTTATGGCTGATGCTGCCAAAATCAGTGCTGACCTTGGGGCAAATGTCATTGATATTAATATGGGATGCCCAGCCAAAAAGGTAACAGGAAAACAGTCCGGTTCAGCATTGATGCGTGATGAGCATCATGCGGCAGCAATCCTTGACGCGGTAGTGAAGGCGGTTGATGTTCCGGTGACACTGAAAATGCGGTTGGGTTGGGATGATAACTCACTTAACGCACCGCGACTGGCAAAGATAGCTGAAGATGTGGGGATCCGCATGGTTGCCGTCCATGGGCGCACGCGCTGTCAGATGTACACAGGTAATGCCGACTGGAAGAAAATAGGCGATGTTGTTGCAGCGGTGTCAATTCCGGTCATAGCTAACGGTGATATTCGCACGCTTGGTGATGTGCGTATGGCAATGCATCACAGCAATGCCGCAGGCGTAATGATTGGACGAGGCGCGCAAGGTAGGCCGTGGTTTTTAGCGCAGGCAGGTGATTTATTGAACAAGAAAAATATTCGTCCAGATCCCAGCATAGCCAAACGGCACCAGTTCATGTTGGCGCATCTTGACGACATGATTTCGCATTATGGTTCAGCCGCGATGCGCCTTGCCCGTAAACATATAGCTTGGTATGCGCATGGATTACCTGGATCAGCAGAATTACGTGATATAGCCAACAACACGACTGATAGCGCAGTGGTTTTTGCTGCGGTTGATGAATTTTTTGGCGCTCTTATCGAACAAGAGGCGGCTTAAACATATGTCAGATAAGGTCAGTAATCTGAAAAGCGATGATGATGTCGGGATCAAAAATATTTTTAGGCATTTGCCGGATAACTTAGCGGCAAGCCAAATTCTGGCAAGTTTGCCCAATCCGGTGTTTGTTCTAGATAGTGAAAATCAGTTTCAGTTTTTAAACCATGCGGCTGAAATGTTTTTTCAGTCCAGCCAGTCAATAGTGTTTGCCCAAGCATTGCAGAGCTTTATTGCCGCTGACTCCCCTCTGTTTTCCATGTTAATACGAGCCCGAAATCAGAACCGTTCAGTTGCCGACCAAGGGCTTGAACTGGCAGGGCCAAGGGTAGGCTATAAGTTGGTCAATGTTCAAATCACGCCTTTTGATGGAAAAGGGTCTTTGCTGGTTACAATGCAGGAACGTGCGTTAGCTGAACGGTTACGCGGTCAATCATTGTTTCGTGGCGCTGCCCGATCAGTGACGTCAATGGCGGCGATGCTAGCGCATGAAGTCAAAAATCCCTTGGCCGGTATCAAAGGGGCAGCACAGTTACTGGAAGCCGATCTCGAAGCCAATGAAACTAACCTGACACGAATGATTGTCGAGGAAACCGATCGCGTTACAGCCTTGCTGGATCGAATGGAAGGGTTTGCTGGCGGGGCAAGTGTGGTCATGACGACGGTTAATATTCATGAAGTGCTTGATCATTGTCTGGAACTGGCGGCCGCTTCATATGGTGCGCATCTTAGCATTAAACGGGCTTATGATCCATCTTTGCCCTTTGTTGAAGGGCATCGCGATTTATTGATTCAAGCATTTATTAATATAATTAAG
>JABJBD010000222.1 GCA_018668795.1 Candidatus Puniceispirillum sp.
CTAATCGCGGGCACTTCAGATATAGCTGCTTTTACAAGGTCTTTCGCACTCTTGGTGATTGTCTGAGCCATGTTTAGTTTCCTTTCCATGATGGACTTAAGCCAATTTATAAGGTCGTTGAACTGCCAGTTTAGCTGCCCACTGCATCCACAGCTACAGATAGACGAAACATAAATTTTGCTGTCATTTTCTATCATATTGCAAGATCAAGGCGAGGTTTCCAGAAAGGCCTGAACAATTCAATCTTGGGGCAACGATCCATAACAACCTGCATCCCAGCATCTTCAGCCAGTCTTGCCGCCTCATCATTACGAACGCCAATCTGCGCCCATAACACCTTAGCCCCAATGGCAATAGCTTCTGCAGCGATCCCGGGTAAATCATCAGGCTTACGGAACACCTCGACCATATCAACTGGCCTGTCAATCGTTGCAAGATTCGGGAAGACTTTAATTCCCCTGATTTCAGTTAGACCGGGGCGTGGATTGATTGGAATCATGTCATAGCCAGTTTCATGTAACACCCGTAATACGCCATAGCTAAATTTGGTCTTGTCCGCACTAGCGCCTACCATGGCAATCGTTTTTACCGATGACAGGATAGATTGAAGATATTCATCACTATAAGGTTCGTCGTGGTTCATATATTTCATTTGTCGGCATCCAAAGGTGTTGCGATATCGGCTTTCAATTCATGAGGTTGCAAAGGGTCAAGAAATGGATTGCGATACAGATTGTCATGGCTTTCCACCCCAATCTCCAGCGTACAGTCTGTTTTGGCACGCGCGACACACAGAATGACATAGCCATTATTCAACTGCCTATTATTAAGTGCCACCTGAGCGCGCTGATCAATTTCACCTTCAATCAGTTTGGCCGCACAGGTTATGCATCCCCCATATTTACATCCATAAGGCAGATCAACACCCTGCTCGCGCAATTCATCAAGCAACGGTTTCCGGCCTTTTACCTCATACGTTTTATTCTCACGGTTAGCGATGGTGATGATGCTCATAGCCATATATCGCTTGTACAATCGCCACCAGGATAGCGGGTTTCATGACAGCGTGAAGGACCATTTGGCTCCTTACCAAAATCAACGATGAAATCTTCGTTGATTTTCATACCACCATTTTCAACGTCACAGTCAATCATCAACATGACACCACCTTGCGTACGGATTTCAGGATAGAATTGGTTATCCCACGTTGAGAATAATGAGGTCGTGACATACATCCGTTTTCCATCAAGCGACAACTGGTACATCTGCGGACCACCTGCAACTTTGACGCCGTTTACAACAGGCGCTTTGCCCAAAAGCCCCCCCATCCAAACTTGCCCTGTCAACAAGGGATTATGTGGATCAGAAATATCATATTGGCGCATATCGCCGTGCAGCCAGTTATTTAGATACAAATACTTGTCGTCCATCGACACAAGGATAGCTGACATCACACCAGGCACAGGAATAGGCCATTCAGGATGCGGCTCATTCTCAACGTCGATGATCTTTTCCCATTCCCATTTTCCCTCTTTAGATTTCCAGAAATGGATCACATTTGCGCTAAGAGCCGCACCGCAAAACCCGTGGCTACTATCAGGATCGTGCATGAACTTAACTTCAAGCGGGATAAGCCCATCTTCGCCAAGATACATGGTCTCAATCGGTTCTTTCTTTTCAAAGTCCCAAATGTGAAGACGGCGGCCGTATTTGAGGTGCCCAACCTCTTCGAGGTCAAAACCTGGCATAAAGGTATTTGGTGCTGCCCATTCCGAGCTAACCATCACATTATGGCGTGG
This sequence comes from Candidatus Puniceispirillum sp., assembly GCA_018668795.1. Classification (GTDB taxonomy): domain Bacteria; phylum Pseudomonadota; class Alphaproteobacteria; order Puniceispirillales; family Puniceispirillaceae; genus Puniceispirillum. Next base: position 1,800 of record JABJBD010000222.1, read on the forward strand.
TTGATACCAGAAATCATAGCTGAACGGAATGTCACCCATGGAATTTTCCCATCGGCCAACAATTTCAAATTCCTTGTTTAGATGCAGGTAGCCGCCAGGTGCTTCACCCTTTGCATCGCCAAGAAAGGAAACAATGATCTCGGACCCCAAACAATGAACAGTGTGCGGGCCTGACAAATTAGTTTTTGATTTGATTTCGGCCCCATCAATTACTTTATGCAGACGTGGTTTAAAGGGATCAGTTGCCGTATCTATTACGTGGATATTATTTGATCGAACACCCGGTACAAGCAGATAACTACGCGACATGCCTGCGTCATCATGGCACGAGGAACAAGCATTCCATCCCATATGATGCAATTCATCACCAATACCCGGCATTTCAAGCCGATAAATGACTTGTGAATATGTTGGGCTGTCTGGATCTGCATCAACTGTAGCTAAATAGTCAGGCTTTTGAATACCAGTTCCCGTGTAGATAGCTATTGTGTAAAGGAGTTTTTCTCGTGGCGATTTTATCGCCTCTACTGGACTTGCATATCCAGGGCCACAGCATAGACCATCCATAATCACTTTCCTCTCTTGCGATCGCTTATTATTTCTTGTAAAATGATAATTACTTTATCACAAGGAAAAAATATGTATCTTGATCGCGTAACTTTAATTCTTGAAGTAGTTGGGCAAAAGGAAGTCGCTACAGTATCAGACATATGCGCGCATACTGATCTTCCTAAACCGTCAGTTTACCGATTAGCACAAGATTTAGTTACTACGGGCTTATTGGAGCCTATTGGTCGCGGACAATTCACCATTGGGTCACGTCTCAAGCGGATCGCACAAAGTGACCACTCTGATAGATCATTGCTTGATACAATTGCCCCCGCTCTGAAATTAGCCACCAAAAAATATAACAGTACATTTTTCCTATCCCGACTAAGGGGAAAATCAGTTGAAATTATTCATGTTGAAACACCCGATACTGGCGTTTCATATCTTCATCCCGGTTTAGGAAAACGCCCCTTGCACGCATGCTCTTGCTCAAAAGCTGTCGCCGCTTTTTCAAAAGATTTGTATTTGTCATGTATTATGGAAGGACAATTGCGCGCCTATACTGAATTCACATTGACAAATATTCAAGATTTGAAATCCGAGTTCAAAACCATACGCGAGCGCGGATTTGCAGAATGCGTGGAAGAAATCGAACGCGGTATATGTTCGGTTGCCGCGCCGATAGCCACAAGCGGACCAGGCGCCACTATCTCAATAGGGGCAACTGGATCAGTTCGCGTATTCACGTCAGCATTTCGAGACAAACTTGGCCCCCAAATAGCCAAAATTGCCCGTGATTTGTCTATAAATCTGGGTTGGGATGTAACACCAGATAAAGAAAACTCAACCTCAAAGGCCTAACCGCAACAACGCATATATTGGCTACGTTTGACGATGATAGTTGTTAGAATTTCAAATTTACCTACTATTACTTCAGTAGGTATTTTGCCTGTCATCAAGGAAAGTTTTAATCATGGAATTGCCCGCCCCAAAACTTGAACATGTATGTGATATCAAAGTTGATCTTGGTCCAATTAAAGAACTAGGCGATGGGCGTGGAGGCAGACGTCGAATTATCCCCATAGTTGGCGGAACAATGTCGGGGCAAGGTTTAACAGGCCGAGTTCTGAATGTTGGCGCTGACTGGCAAACCGTTTTCAATGACGGCCTGGCACAGCTTGATACACGCTATGCACTCGAAACGGATGACGGCGCCGTTATTGAAATCCTTAACTTTGGATTTCGGCATGGGCCAGAGGATGTGATGGCAGCTGTTGCCCGCGGTGAGGATGTTAGTCAAGACCAGTACTATATGCGCACCCATGCGCGCCTTGAGACAGGAGATAGCCGCTATGACTGGGTAAATCGAGCACTTTTCATTGGCACGGGCGCGCGTCTGAAATCTCAAGTGCTCATTAGTCTTTTTCAGGTTTTATAGAATAACAGGCACTTTATTCAAGCCGGTATCAGCTTTGCACCTTTTTTGATTAGGCGCGCCCCTCAGTTTGAATTCATAATTTAGCCACAAGACATTTGACGTGCCCCACCCCATATTGTTTCTATGTTGTCTAGTAATAAACTGATGTAATCGTTTTTGGGGTGCATTTGTCATGAAAATCACAGAAATCAACGTCTTTCAGGTTGACCTACCTCTTAAAGAAGGGCGTTATTCTTGGTCAAACGGTAATTTTGTTGAGGTGTTTGATAGCACCGTAGTTGAAATTGTTACCGATGACGATGTTAAGGGCTATGCAGAATGCTGCCCGCTTGGCTCCGCTTATCTTCCCTCATTTGCAGGTGGAGTGCGCGCTGGGATGGCAGAACTCGCACCACATCTAATTGGTCAAGACCCACTCAATATTGGCCAGATAAACCGCATTATGGCTGCCGCACTTCGAGGGCATCCCTATGCAAAGGCACCAATAGATATTGCCTGCTGGGATATTCTTGGCAAGGCAACCGGTCTGCCTCTTTATAGCTTACTGGGAGGCACAGCACAGGATGACGTTATTCTATATCGAGCGATCAGCCAAGACACCCCCGAAGAAATGGCGAAAAAAATAAATGGCTATGCCAATGAAGGGTATACGAAGTTTCAACTCAAGGTTGGCGGCAATGCTAATGATGATATTGACCGCATCCATGCTACTCGTGCTGTTCTTGATCCAGCTTACCTACTTGTAGCTGACGCTAATACCGGCTGGACAAAACATGAAGCGACACGAGTCGTTGGTGCTGTCAGTAATCTAGATATCTATATCGAACAGCCGTGCATGAGCTATGATGAAAGCATGTCAATTCGGCGACGGACAGCGCTGCCATTTATTCTAGATGAGGTGATTGATGGCCCAAACATGCTTGTGCGTGGTATTGCCGAAGATGCGATGGATGTAATCAACTTAAAAATATCAAAGGTGGGAGGCCTGACTCAGGCAAAATTGATGCGTGATCTATGTGTCGAAAATGGTATCCCGATGACAATCGAAGATACGTGGGGTGGCGACATCACCACTGCCGCAATTGCTCATCTTGGCCGGTCAACACCAGCTGAATTTTGCTTCTCGGCCACTGATTTTAATAGCTATAATACTATAAAGATTGCTGATGGTGCGCCACAACGTATCAATGGTCGCATGACCACTACCGATCTCCCTGGTCTTGGCATAACTCCTGATTTCAACATTTTGGGTGACGCTATAGCCAGCTATAGATAACCCATGCCAATGGTGTGTGCAGCCCCCTCACCCATAAGTTAAATAAAATTTATTGGGAGTGGATGGCTAGCCCCATCTATAGAACCGATATAGACTATCGCCTATGAACAATATTGATGAAAAACTTATGCGGTTAAAAGCCGAACAACGCGCCAAGACTTCAAAGGAAGAGCAAATCCACAAGCTTATTGAGAATAGTTCTTCAAACATTGAAGACAGAATAGCCACTTTCAAAACAGTCATGCAGACTGATCAGATACGGTTTAGCTCGGCTATCGCTAAGATGATGAAAAAATAAGAATTGTTCGTCTCTGTGATGCTAGAAGAACATATTTAGCGTCAACGTGACCGCATCATCATCAGACAACAACCCAAATGCAGAACTAGCTGTACGTGCATTATAGAACTGACTGGTTAGCTTTACGTTAGTGAAATCGTTGATGCGTCGCGACGCTTCAAAAGACACAAAAGACTGATCTGCTTTTCGATCCGCCGATGCAAGAAACAGGATATTACTGTCAGCGACGTCATTAAAAACCAGTCTTACACCAGCGACGCCAAACTGATTTGCCGCTGACTGTGGACGATCATCATGCTGGATTTCACCAATCAAGCCAATATCCCATACTGTTTCAAATGGTCCGAAATAGGTATATTCAATACCTGCAACAGCCGCCGCAAAGTCATGACTCCCTTGCAAACTGCTTTGGGTGCCATGCAGACTTTCCCACTTCAACAATGTGGCGTCACCAGTATATTGCGCTTCCAGTCCAACTGATTTTTGTAAGGCATAATATGGGCTTAATGCGCTACCACCACTGGCAACAGACAGGATAGGATCACGCGCAGTACCATAAAATATGCTGCCAGCAATATCCCAGTCACCAACAAAGCTGGTCAGTCGCGCCGCAAAGTCATCGGCATCTTTGCCATCTTTGCGCGCATACTGCGCAATGCCAACAGGTAATCCACTGCTGGGGTGGGCGTCGCTGTCATTGAATGTTTTTTCACGGAAACCAGTAATATACCATAGTTGAAGATCACCTATATCAAGATAACGCTCGGCAGATATGGAGGGCGCACCGAGCTTTCCCGATTTACCATCATTGGCCGCCGCATCAGACTGGTTGATAACATCAACAACATTTTTACTTTCAGCTTTACCCCAGAATTCTTGACGGTTTCCCAAGAAAATATCAAAGCCAGCAAGCGGTGTCCGTATATAGGCTTGGCGCGCTTCAGTGATCCGGCGACCACTATCTTTTTCGTCAGCACGAACAATCAATTCGGCTACAATGCGACTATCTTCAAAATCGTGAAAGGCATCAATCTTCACTTCAACCGACCGCCCTTGTGACGCTGTGCCATCCGCATGATCCGGATAGAAATCCAGCCGTGATGAAACCGTGCCATCTACCTCGCCAGCAAATGCGGGCTGTGCTAATAAAAGTCCAACCGCTAAACTGCGAATTGCAAAACAGATCATCGTGTTCGTTTCAACGCTGTTTTCTCAAAATCACGTTCAGTCATGCCTGTCTGCAACTTCCAATCGGCAAATAAAAGTTCAGTTTTCTTACCTGTTTGGTGATTTGTCATGACCAAGCGATTAGACCGCCAATATTTACCCAAATGCTGTTGATAATCTTCATAAAACAATGTTTTCAAAAGCGTATTTTTTCGATCGTAAAAATCAATTTTATGAACGCGATACTCAGCCTTATCCATCCATACAAGCTGACGTGTGTAACCACTTTTAGGATCAACGGGGTCATATTCGACAACAAAACAGTCAATACCATTCAAATTTTCGTCACGCAGATAGTTGTAGGTATATTTTTCAACTTCCTGACTGGCAATATCTTCATAGGAAAATTCACTGCCCATAAACGGACCGGCTTTGTTGGAAGACGCAATACGCTTAACCCGTTTCAATGCAGGCAAATATAACCATTGATCGTCCGAGTCTGCCTTTTTGGTATGTGATAGAAATGCTGTACCACGCACATCACCCGGACTGTCAAAAATAACCAGCGATTTATCGCCTTCATTGACACCTTCAAATGTTTTATTGCGAATTGCACGCTCGGTTGATTGACCATATTTATCCATTAAAATCATAGTCATTTTCGAGATTGAATCGCCAAACCCTTTGTCGCGGTTATCAGCTTCAATCGCAATTTCCAACCCCTTCTCTGGTGAGGCTAATGCCCCAGTTGTCAAACAGACAGAGGCTATGGCGACAAACATGGTTGCGGTAGCTAGTTTCATTTTAATCTCCTTGGACAACATCATTGGCTCAAGCATTTTGTGGAACATCTTCGAGGCTTGTTACTGGTTCAGCTTCTTTTTTATCTTTATCAAGTGCAATCAGCAATGCGGGAAGCAAGGTCAAATCAGCGATCAAAGCTATAACCAATGCTATGCCTGTTAACATTGCCATATAGCTGTTAACGCCAAATGTTGATTGCGCCAAAATGGCAAATCCAGCTGTTAAAATTAGAGTTGTTACGACAAGCGCCGTCCCAACACCGTTAAAAGCAAAAATCACAGCATCATTTGGTGACAGTTTTTGTTCACGCCGCGCAAATTGATATTTGCTGAGAAAATGGACACTATCATCAACAACAACACCTAATGCCATGCCAGCAACGACAGCCACAGCCATATTCACTTGACCAACAAGTACCCCCCAAAGACCGAAGGCAAGGGCAGCGGGAAGCAGATTTGGAATCAAGCTCAGAATACCCAGACGCACATCTCTTAGGGCAACCAGAATAACGCCGCTAATCAGGAACACAGCAATAAGTGTTCCAATCAACATACTTTGGATATTTCGCTCGGATATATACGCAAACATGACTGTAGGGCCGACAGCTGTTAGGTCGAAATCAAGCTCGTCAGCAAGATAGTTTTCAGCTCGAGCAATCCACGCACGAAGTTCATTCGTCGTCATATCATCAATTGTAACAATAACTTGTGTTGATGATTTACTGATATCAAGCTGGTTATTCAAATCCAGACCGAATGGTAACGAAAGCTCGTACAAAAGCAGATATTGTGCGGCTAATTCACGTGTATCCGGTACCCGGTAAAAGGTTGGATCACCCGCATTGAGATCACGATTGAGTCTCTTGAATATATCCGAAATGGATTGCACATGTGTTACGACTGGCTCGTTATGAGCCCAAGCCGTAAATTTAGATACTTTTTCAATGAAGGCTGGATCACTAACGCCATTAGATTCCCCAGATGGCAAACTGAATTGCACCTGATTGGCACCTGTCAGATTAGCGCTGATCCAGTCAGTATCCTTGCGATATTGTGTTGAACTATCAAAATATTTGACAAAATCATCATTGATTTCATTCAACGGAATAAGCGCAAGAATACCAGCAGATAAAATAACGCTTATAGCCAAAACTGGCTTGTATCGCGAAGCAACAAATACACCAAGCTTTCCCATTTTATCATCAAGTTTTGCAAGAGTCGCTTTTGATTTTAGAGGAACAAAGCTAATCAGAATAGGTAACAAAACGATCGAATAGATCCATGCTGCCATCACACCAACGGCTGTTATATTGCCCAGATCATGAAATGGAGGAGAGTCTGAAAAATTCATCGACAGAAAACCCAAAGCCGTCGTCAGACTTGTTAAAAAAATGGGCTTACTGTTAACGCGCAAGCTATATAGCAGGCTATCCCGTTGACTATGACCTGCACGCATTCGGTTAAACATACTAACCAACAAATGAATAGAATCAGCGACAGCAAGTGTGGTGATTATTGTAGGCGCACTAGCCGATGGTGGTGTTAGGCCAATACCCATCCAGCCGCCAACCCCCATTGCAAAAATAATACTTGGCACAACAACAAACAGCACCAAAGCCGTTGCCATCAACGATCTGAGCAAAAGATAAGCAACAACCAAAATAACCAGATACATTGCGGGAACTAGTGTCGCCATATCCTGCATCGATGATTCCAAAAAAGCATTATTCAGGAAAATAACTCCACCCAGTCGGATTTTGACATTATGTTTTGCTTCAATGTCTGCGGCCATTTCACGGGCGGCAGCTGCCACAATTGCAACTTCATCAGCACTTTTGCCTGGCATCTGAATGGTCGCGTTAACTGATGTTGCCCGATGTTGCTTATCGTGAATTTTCCCTGCCAAAGCTGGCTCAGTTGAGCTCACATTATCGACCAGAGCCTGCTCATCTTCGCCCATAGACATTGCATCCATATACAAATCGCGGACAATTAGATCATCACCATCAACTTCGGTATGTTGGTAATTTGAGAGACTATCGACACGAATTGAAAAGGGAAGTTGCCATGCAATGCTGGTTAATTCCTCAACAGCCGCCAACACCTCAGGCGCATTAGCCTTGCCAGACAATGGATCAACAGCAAAGTTGACATTATCAATCTTCGTATAGGTCTGTTGTATCTGCTCAAACGCTTTAAGTTGTGGATTATCTTTGCCAAAGAAAACACGGTAATCATTATCAAAATAAAGGAACTGAGCACCGACTGCGCCTAGTATTGTCATCGCTGTCACAAGCCCCAGAACCAAAAACCTGTATTTCAGAAGCCATTCACCGTATGAACCATTTTGCTGTGACATAAAGCACCTTTTTTAAAAACTGATAGAATTACCAAGCATTCGGTAATACGCATTTATGAAGAAGTAAAGATTTAAATACCAAATGGTATTAATACCTAAGAATTAAGTAAAAACTGCTAAAAAATTAAGCAAATACATAAAAAAATTGACTAAACTATTACGGCACAGGAAAACTAACGAACTATTGATCCTATTACTAAATCGCTAATTGAAAGTAGCTGTTCTGTTGAAATACCCATTTTTACCATTGAATTCATGGCAATAACATGACTGCTCAGATACAGCGCTGCCTGATGAACATCGACGCCATCCTTCAACTGCCCCTTGTCACGTGCAATAGATAGTATTGATGCCAGTTTTTCAGGTTGCTGACTAAGGTAGGTTTTGATCAGAGACTGGCTTTTTACGCCAAGCCGATCAATCTCATGCAGACAATCACAAAATAAACACCCATGTGGTGACGCATCTGTGGCTGTCCAGGCGGTTATTATCTGCTCAAACCATTCAGTCAAACCGTGGCGAATATTTTCATGTGCTTCAAGACACTCAAATTTATCTACATTGCCAGATAAATAACATTCAAGGACATCATATAATAATCCGTCTTCATTTTCGAAATAGCGATATAATGTTGGTTTTGACACCCCCGTCATACGTGCCACTTGGTTTAGCGAGGTTGCTAATACACCTTGCCTCCAATAAAGATCTAGGGCCGTTTGAATAGTCTTGTTTCTATCGAATGAAACTGGCCGACCATGTTTTTTCTGGGCAGAAATCACTTCACACTCACTAAAAAATCACTACTAACTCACTATAGCTATATATGTGTTATAAATCATCAATATACATTATTTTTTCACCACGTTTTTAGCCAACATTCAGATAATATGAGCATTTAACAAGATGGCCGAAACATCATCACCACCAATCAATGAGAAACCATCATCTAAACTCTGGTTAATCGGTATTCGGGACGGCGTCAATGTTCCAGGGTTTGCGCTGATGAGTACCATGATCGGATTTGCCACCATAGCACGTGAAGCTGGTTTTGATATCTGGATGGCCTTAGTCACGACAGCCACAGTATTCGGCATGCCTGGCCAAGTTGCGTTTGCCAGCCTTTTTGCGGGTGGTGCCAGCCTATTATTAATTTTTGTGGCGGTTTCGTTAGCTAATATGCGCATGATGCTTATGGTCATTTCAGGAAGCGATATTCTTAATTTATCTGCGCATAATCTACCTTTCTGGAAACGGCTTTTATTAATGCATTTTCTGGCGATAACCAGTTGGGCGCAAATCGGTTTTAAAGCACATCAACACCCCCCTCCTTTGCTCCTCTCCTATTACATCGGCTTTAGCCTGACTATTTTTACCTTTGCCATGACCGGCACGCTATTAGGATTTTATATAGCTGATTGGATACCACCTGAAATTCTGCGTCTGGTGATTTTCGTGACACCACTCTACATTTTGTTGCTGGTCATCAATGCGCGTCATACATTAAATCGTCTGGCGGCCGTCATTGGCGGTACGCTTTGCCCCCTTATCTACCCACTTGCCGCTGATTGGAGCATTCTTATAGCGGGCGTCATTGGCGGGACATTAGCCATGATGATCTTTCACATCAGAGGACGGAAACGCTCATGAACAACCTAGATTACACAACAGCAGAAGCTTGGCTAGCCGTTTGTCTGGCTTGCTTAGGTACTTTTGGCTGGCGCCTGATTGGGGTTGTTCTGGCTGGTCGTATTGCCACTGACACCCCAATGATGACATGGATCAATGGGGTTGCTTATGCAATGGTATCGGGTGTTCTGATGCTTATTCTAGTATATCCGACTGGTATTCTGGCCACAACCGAGCTGGATCATCGCTTTATTGGCTTGTTTGTTGGACTTGGGACAATGATTTTGACCAAAAACCTATTTTATGCCCTTTGTACTGGGCTTGGCAGTTTTGCCATTATTGTAACCGTATTTAATTGAATAATTACATATATTTATAAATTCAATATAAAGTAATGATTGAATTTATCTTTGATCACTATCCCTGTTTTGCAAAACTGGCACGAAATTCCAATACCTTACGCCAATTTTTGGCTATGTGCGGCTGTCTTTTCTTTAACAAATCATCACCCGACAGAGGGATCGCAGGAACTTGCGCCTTAACCAGCTTAGCAGGCTTTTTAAAAAGTTTAGGCGTTATTCGTGTGATTTTATTAGCCGGATTAGCCAATTTTGTTGCTGAACCCACAATATCTTTGTGTCGCGAAGTTGCGTTTGACATTGCGTCTGACATATTTGAAGCGGCAAGTGTTTTCAGCCCCATTTTAACCTTTGGCTTGGTTTGCGTTAGGGCTTTTGGCTGAACTGGAACTGGAAGTGGCAAATCTACATTACGTTTTGGTTTTGGTTTGGGCATCACCGTCGGCAATGGAGCTGGCTCAGTCAACACTGCGTTGACCAACTGTGGTGATGAAGGCAAATGATAATTTTCAGCCGCCATAACAGCGCTCACCTTGCGCAAATAGCGTTCATTTTTGTTTGGATCATTCGAATGGTAATGCCGAATTGCCTGATCCCAATTTCCGTGACGGTTTCGAAGAATAATCAGAAATGATGCAGCGTAAGCCACGTTAACATCAGGATTGAACATTTCGGCAAAATCGCGAAAATTATCTTTATGCCATTTGGTGTTGATTTGCATACAACCCACATCGACGCTGTTTTCACCATTGGCATAACTTACCTCGACGAATTCAAGCGCTGAGTCCTGATCTTCAAAAAACAGCCCCTCAACACCATCATTTACCGTCCAAGGCCATGATCTTCGTTTACCGTCACTATTAACACGTCCGGACTCAACCCGCGCGATGCCTTGCATAATACCTGACGGTATTGCATATTCTGCTTCTGCCTTTGCGGCCAGAGCCTCACAATCGACATCACGCGCCCATACATGTGGCGTCATGCCTATACAAAATATCAGAAATGCAAAAGCGCATTGAATGATGTTACGTTTTTGAAACATAGATTTTATGAGCAACAAATGTGCCAAATACAACGCGATGGCCAAACTGCAAGTAATTAATTACTAATACGCCCAAACACGTTCTTTCAAATGCCGTCAAGATTGATAAGATGGGCAATTCTGGAACGCGTGAAAATACCTTTCAAACGTGATAATGCTGGTGAGACAATGCAGGACACCCCTATTCAAAAACAATGGCTTGATGCGTTTGTATCACTGTTCAGTTTATGTAAAGCCACATCCGATGAACAAATCATTATCCTAACTGAATCGCATAGCCGCCAAATAAATGTCATGCTTGCCGAACTGGCTTTACAACAGCTCAGCCTTCCCTTTGATATTACGCGCATTGAAACAAAACCCGCTTCATGTGCGCCCATAGTTCGTTCTACCGGCGCATCCAATGTGCTTGATGGGCAACCGCATATTGTCGAAACACTCTGTAAAGCCGATTTCATTATAGATTTGACCGTCGAAGGCCTCATGCATGCACGTCAAACCTCAGATATTCTGAAATCGAGTGCACGTATTATGACCATTTCCAACGAACATCCTGAAATTCTAGCACGTTTGCCTCTCGACCCAGCGATTAAAGACGCCGTCAAAACAGCTGTAAAGGCCTGCCGCAACGCGTCGGAAATGCATGTTACATCAACCGCAGGTTCTAATCTTCGTGTTGTCATGGCCAACACCGTTACAGTTGGTGTCTGGGGGTGGACAGATCGCCCCGGGACTTTGGCTCATTGGCCTGGTGGTCTTGTGGTGAGTTTTCCACGCTCATCATCTACCAACGGCATTCTGGTTTTTAAGCCAGGTGATATAAACCTTACCTTCAAACGCTATTTTGAGAGCGAAGTGCGCTTTCACATCACCGATGACTTTGTAACCCATATTGATGGTGATGGAACTGATGCCCGCTTAATGCGCCATTATCTGGCTGGTTTTGGCGATCCTCTTGCCTATGCCACAAGCCATGTTGGTTGGGGACTTAACCCTCATGCCAGATACGAAGCACTTACAATGTACGATAAGGATGATCTTAACGGCACCGAATTACGCGCTCTTGCTGGCAATTTTCTATTCTCGACTGGTGCGAATGAATTTGCTGATCGCCATACGGAAGGGCATTTCGATTTGCCCATGATGGATTGTACAATCACTCTTGATGGAACAAAAATGGTTGCTGAAGGGGTGATTTGCTGATGCCAATCATTGCTGGCATTAACTATAAAGATAGTGGCGGTTCTGGCCAACCTATCATCTGTCTGCATGGAATTGGGGGCAACGACAGTAGCTTTGCCGCTCAATATGCTGAGCTTGGCAGCGATTTCAGAGTCATAGCTTGGAACATGTCCGGATATAACGGATCGACTACACTTTTAGATGTAACCTTCGAAAATCTCAGTAATAGTCTGATTGCTTTTATGAACGCTCTTGATATTTCATCTGCGCATATCATAGGCCAATCAATTGGCGGCATGCTGGCGCAGGAAATAGCCATCCTGCATCCCCATCGTGTCAGATCATTGATATTGATCGCAACAAGTGCCGCTTTTGGTGGACGTGACAATAGTTTCAAAACCCGCTTTCTGGCAACCCGTCTTGCCCCGCTTGATGCTGGCAAAACCATGCCAGAACTTGCTGAAGAATTTGTTCCTGAAATCACCGGATCGAATACAAGTCAACAGGTTCTAAAAGAGGCTGTTGCCGCAATGTCGGCAGTGCCTGAGGCAACCTATCGGCAGATCATCAAATGTTTGGTAACCTTTAACAGGCGCGACGATCAGCATCTATTGACCATGCCCGTTTGCCTGATAGCAGGAGAGATGGATCAAAATGCCCCGCCTACCAGCATGCAAAAGATGTCAGAGCACATTCCGCATAGCCAGTTTCACATTGTTGAAAAGGCCGGCCATTTAGTGAATAGTGAAGCAAGTGATATAGTTAATGCAATCATTCGAAATTTTTTATTGGATCAAGGATAGGCATATAGTGGACGATTTAAAGCAAAGTAAGTTTGATGCCGGACAAGGCAATCAAATAGACGCACCGATGTTTGATCCGATTGACTGGAAGTTATCCGATTTTGAGGCAAACCTATGTCGGGAAACTCGAGAACTTGCTGCCAACCGATTTGCAGACCGTGCCCCCAGCATTGACCGCGAGGCACGATTTCCAACTGAAAATTACGCTGATCTTCATAAACATGATCTGATGGGCATCTGTGTACCGGCTGAACATGGTGGCCGTGGCGCTGATCTTAAAGCCTATATGTTGGCCGCGGCTGAAATTGGGCGTTATTGTGGTGCGACCGCACTTACTTTTAATATGCATGTCAGCTCATGCCTGTGGACCGGTTTTCTGGCTGATGAGCTTGATATGGACGATGAGACGCGCGCAAAACACAATAAGATGCGGCAGAAGCATTATGATCGCATTCTGAATGATGGTGCCATTTATGCCCAACCTTTTTCCGAGGGGGGAGCAGCAGCAGCAGGCCATGCCGCATTTGGCACAACAGCGTTACTTAGCGACGGCGGGTGGATTATCAACGGGAAAAAGATTTTTGCATCCCTATCAGGCCATGCCAATTATTATGGCGTTTTATGCACCGAGCTTGCCACAGCAGATACAAAACCATCACGCGCAAATACAATGTATATCGCCATTCCCGCCAACGCCAAAGGGGTCTCGGTTGAAGGTGAATGGGATCCACTTGGTATGCGCGGAACTGTATCACGTACACTGATTTTCAAAGATGTTTTTGTACCTTTTAGCGAACAGCTTATGCCACGAGGTATTTATTTTCAGGCGGCAACAAAATGGCCGCATATGTTCATGACGTTAACGCCATCCTATATCGGAATTGCGCAGGCCGCATATGATTTTACCATACGTTATTTACGTGGAGAACAGCCTGGTACACCGCCCGTTAAACGCCGCATGTATCCAACCAAGCAACTTGCCGTTGCACGGATGAAGATCATGCTAGAACAAACCAAATCATTATGGTTCCAGTCAATTTCAGAAGCACAACCAAACCCAAGTCAGGACTCATTGCACAGGGCGTGGGCAGCGCAATATACCGCCATGGAAAACGCCAACGCAATTGCGCAACTTGCCGTTCGAACCTGTGGTGGTCAGGCTATGTTGCGCTCACTTCAGCTTGAACGTTTGTATCGTGATAGTCGGTGCGGTGCGTTGATGTTGCCATGGACTGCTGAATTATGTACCGACATGCTTGGCCGCGGGGCGTTATACCAATCTGGCGAAAGTGACTCTTGAACATGCTTCACTTTAAGTCCGAGTAAAAGCATGCGCCTTGATGAATATATTTCGGTTGCTCCCGATCACGCACATACACGTCCAGCCAATTCGATTGCGATCCAATTCGACAATCAGACAATTACCTATGGCGATCTTTGCTCGGCAATTGACCAGACAGCAGCCTATATAATTGCAGATGGTATGCTTAAGCGTGGTGACCGCATTGCCTATTACGGGATGAATAATCCAGAAATTTTCGTGATATTAATGGCGGCCGCGCGGCTTGGTCTTATTCTGGTTCCTTTAAACTGGCGACTATCTGTTGAAGAACTTACTTATCAATTTGCCGATTGCACACCATCATGGCTACTATTTGACGTTGCATTCAGCGACGACATCAATCAGATAACAAATAACGGTGCGCTCTGTCGCACTATTCCGATTGATAAGCATAGCAGCCGACATGGCCAATCACTGCGCCATTTACGTATGAACAGCACTTCTGGAGACCACATGTTTTGTGGATCTGAGGATGATCCCGTTTTGTTGGTTTACACATCTGGCACCACAGGCCGACCAAAAGGGGCATTGCTGGCACAAAATGCGCTGATCGCAAATGCTATGATGAGCCAGCACGCCTATGACATGACCGCCAAGGATATAGTCTTGAATATATTACCGCTATTTCATGCTGGCGGTTTAAATATACAGCCCCTTCCCGCCCTTATGTTTGGCGCACAACTGATTTTACATCAAAAATTTGATCCTGCTAATACGCTGACAACAATTTCATCGTCTAAAATTAGTTTGGTCAATTGTGTGCCTACCATTTTATCAGCACTTGTCACGCATGAAGATTGGCACAAAACTGATATATCAAGCCTAAAAATGGTTTCGATTGGATCAACCGACGTTCCACGTGCGCTGATCGACGACGTTCATGAACGTAATATACCATTAGTTCAGATTTATGGTGCGACAGAAACCAGCCCGATAGCTATTTACCAAAAACAAGAACACGCCTTTGCAACGGTAGGGTCAATAGGCAAGGCAGGCAAATTATGCGCTATACGGTTAGTTGACGAACAGGGCGTTGATGTTCCCGTTGGCACGAATGGCGAAATATGGGTCAAAGGCGATAATGTTCTAGACAGCTACTGGAACAATCCAGAAAGTACAGCTAAATCGCTTACTGACGGCTGGTTTCACACAAGCGATGTTGCCCGTATTGATGAAAATGGCTTTTACTGGTTTGTCGGACGTACCAAGCATTTGATAATTTCAGGTGGCGAAAACATCTATCCAGCCGAGCTTGAGCGTGTTTTATTCGCGCACCCTGATCTAGTTGAATTCGTTGTTATTGGCCGTGATGACAACAAATGGGGCGCCGTGCCCGTTCTGGTTGCGGTGCGCGACGTATCCCGTCCGTTAATATCAAAGCAAGAAATTCTCAACTATTTTGAGGGTAAAATAGCCCGTTATAAGATTCCCAAGGACGTTGTGTTTGTTGACGCCCTGCCCCGTAACTCTCTTGGAAAAATCATTACAGATAAAATTCCTGATCTTATTGCCTAGGCGTTTTGATAGGCGCCTAGGCATTTTATGGATAATACAAACTCAAGATTGCTCTCAACTAGCTTGCTACGCAAAGTGCGTTTTGAACAAATCTATACATGCACGGAACCCATTCTCAAAATCGCCATCACCAGTATGATAAACGCTTTCGAATGAGATCACACCATCATAGCTATTGTCGCGCAAAGCTTCTGCCATTGGTGCAAATAAAGGTGCCAATTGACCTTTGCCCATTTCGCGTACTTCCAGTGTTGCCTTTGGCGTATCAACCAGAACATCCTTGATGTGAAGGTGACCAAGATAGCCGTCTTTGATTGCCTCAAAGCCATCTGGATATGCCAATTCATGACACCAGCAATTATTGCCCGGATCCCAAAGCACCTTCAACACATCTTTGGCATCCAGTTCGTCAATCAACTTACAGGCTGTATAGTTTGAATTGACCATTGTGCCATTACCCGTTTCAACAACAAGCTGAACGCCTTCGGCACGTGCCAACTCAACCGCTGGAGCAATTAAAGGCGGCAACGTATCCCACGCCCCTTTAGCCACATTCCACTTTTCAGCGCCATTATATCCCCACAGGATTTGCTCTTTCTTTGACGTCATGATCCGGACCAAAGGAGATCCAAGTTGATGCGCCATATCGATAACGCGCTTTAATGCATCCATATGACGTACATGATCGGCGTCACCTGGCTTATTCTGGGTTGTTAGACCAGCAAAAACATGTCGGGAAAGACAGGATACAGGCTTATTATGCTTTTCAAGCAACCCTTTGATCTTGTGTATTTCCTGTGCATCATGATCTCCAACTTCCTTGTCCCATACAAATTGCAACTCGGCATATTCAAGATCAAATTCACTCATCACGGTCAAAGCATGATCAAGATCACGGCTGATACCATCACAAATTACGCCTAACTTCATCATAGTCTCCATTTCCTGACAGGCTAACGATGCAACTCTGCACCAACAATTTCTTCTAAAACACGTGTTACAACCCAATTATCACCATCTGGGTATTTGGTCTTGCCTGCATGGAACAACTGCATGGCTGTCGAAGCTGTATGCAACGGCACACCCAACTCTTCAGCCAAGGCCAGCGAAATGGTCAAATCCTTGTGCATTGTTGCAATATGGCTCCCTGTGCCCTCAAACTGGCGATCAATGATTTTTTGCAGTGCATTATTTGTAATGCCACTTGAAGCGCCCGATGTTGAGAATACGTTATAGAGTATTTCACCAGGTACGCCGGCCTTGGCAGCTAATGTTGCGGCTTCGAATGTTGCCGAGAAGATAGAACCAATCAGCGATTGCAAACATGCTTTTACAGTTTGCCCCGCAGGCGCAGCATCACCTACTTTATGAATGGTGCCAGAAATAGCCTCCATAAAGGGACGACAATTTTCCATTGCTGTATCATTACCAGCCGCCATCATGGTTAATGTACCGCCTTGCGCCCCCGGAAATCCGCCACTGACAGGGCTGTCTATCAAATGAATACCTGTCCCTTCCAGACCAGTCGCAATTTCAGAAGCTTCGGCCGGTTTGATGGTCGCTGTCAAAATGATACTTGTGCCTTGCGGCATATGTGCCGCCAACCCATCATCACCAAAAATAACACCCTTTGCTTGAGCACCTGTCATAACCATAACAAAAACAGCCGCCGCATCGGTGGCTACATCAGCTAGTGAATTTACACCTGTCCCGCCAAGAGCCACAAAATTTTGCATCCGCTTTTCTAGGGTGTCGATACCATGTACATCAAAACCACCAGCAATAAGATTTTTGGCTATACCGCTTCCCATATCGCCAATACCAACAATTCCAACTTTTGTCATAGACGTCTTCCCCCATATGTTTGTTATAGTCAGGTCTATATTGATGTAAATAGCTGTCATATATCAGACAGTCGTTTTTAATATCTTGAATCGATCGTATTACGGTGCACCGAACTCCTTTATAATTTCCATTGCCGCCTTTTGCATCGGTGCCATTACTGCGTTTAAAATGTCAATTCGGTCAAATTGATCTGGTTTTTCATTAAGCGTTTGACGTAAAGCAAAGCCAAACTGCTGACGCAACTCAGTGCCAATATTGAACTTGCAGATTGCGGTTTTTCGCGCAAGATCTGTGCGTACCGCGCTTGGAATACCGCTACCACCATGCAGAACCAAAGGTATAGCTTGTCTATCCATGCCTTTTAGCTGAAGTTCAGACGCGATCGCATCCTCAATCAACGTCAACATTCTCCGGTCAATTTCACTTTTGCTGCTCGTCTGAAGATGCACATTACCAATTGAAACTGCGAGCGCATCAAGCCCACTATCGATGCATAATTTTGCCGCTTCATATGGGTCGCTACTGTGCGATTTGGCGGCGGCAACATTCAGCTTTGAATCCTCACTATACCCAACAATTCCAACTTCACCTTCAACACTCACATCTGCCGGATGCGCCATTTCAACAACAGCACTCGTCGCATCTATATTTGCTGACAATG
This sequence comes from Candidatus Puniceispirillum sp., assembly GCA_018668795.1. Classification (GTDB taxonomy): domain Bacteria; phylum Pseudomonadota; class Alphaproteobacteria; order Puniceispirillales; family Puniceispirillaceae; genus Puniceispirillum. Next base: position 20,068 of record JABJBD010000222.1, read on the forward strand.
GTAAATCAGAGCCGTCAAACATAACTGATGTAAAACCATGCTCAATACCTATCTGGCATTCTTCAAGACTTCGCGCGTGATCAACATGGCATACAACAGGTATAGACGCATTATCAGCTAGATGGCGAAACATACGTCCCAGAACAGGCAATGGCGTGTGCCGACGACAACCAGGGCCTGCTTGAAGAATAATAGGCTGGTTAAGGTCTTCGGCAGCCGCAACAAAAGCAACAGCATCTTCCCATCCAAGCACCACAAGACCAGCAACAGCATAATGCCCAGTCAGAGCAGGTTCGAGAACATCCGTTAAATTGACAGCGGGCATTGTTAATCCATCCGACTATTTGAATTTGGCAATCATATCTTTGATGCCCGGAATCACTTCAATTTGCCAGGCATGTTCAGGTTGAAAATATTGTACCAGAGGTCGCTGGCTCAAACCGCCAAGGATGGTGAAATAATACATCTCATAGCCTGGTGCGACAACACACGGATGGTAGCCGGACTGGATCGCAAAAGTTGATCCATTGGTTATATGAAACGCATCGCCCTGCCCGCCATCTGCGGGCTGTAATAATTGCATGCCAAAACCGAAATCTGGACGGAACCGGAAGTTATACACCTCATCATGGCGGGTTTCATCAGGCTTGCGGTCGGTATCATGCTTGTGAGGTGGAAAACCGGACCAGCCACCCGTTCCAACAGTGAATAATTCAGACACCAACAAACGGCCCACCTTATCAGCCTGTTTTTGACCCAAGACATGCTTAATCTTGCGATGTGTCTTGGTATCATCCGAACCATATTGCACAAGGTCAATATCATCACGTCGAACAGCAAAAGGCGTCAACACCTCAGAAAATTGGGCACCAGCAACAAAAATTTCGGCAACATCACTTTTGCATGTTAAATGCGCGGTCATTCCCGTCGGCACATAAACCGCTTCAGGTTCACCGTCCCAAACATCACTGCCACGATTGCCAATCTGGTCAAAATGCTGGTCTTTAGTACCTAATGCAGAAACGGTAATGTCGATGCAACCTGTAGCTGGCACTATACAGGTCTCATAATCTGGAACTGCATAAGTGAAACTTTCACCTTTGGCCAGTTTGACAATATTAAAATAAGTCAGCGGCACCGATGCATGATGTGCATCAATAATAGGTTTGTTGGCATTTTCATGCGGTGGAATATGCATAATTTATCTCCATTTCCTTATGTAGCACCATATGCACTAACTGTAGTCTGCGCCATAAAAGTATCTATTGTATCTTTATCAGGCATGGCCGACGCACATCCTGGGCGTGACACGACTATTGCCGCCGCCGCCGACCCACGAACAATAGCATCATCAAGCGGAACGCCTGTATGAAGCGCGGCTAGGAAAGCCCCCATGAAGGAATCTCCAGCACCAAATGGCTTAAAAATAGAAACATTAAAAATACCATATTTTGAGACAGTTACTGGCATATCCTTGTGTTTTTGTTTACCTATGTGAAATGCTTGGCACCCAACGGCACCTTGCTTATATAAAACGAGACCAACATCACCTGCCAACTCAGTTGCATAGGCTAATCCAGTCTGATTTGTACCTGTTGCCAGCACATCGAATTCGTCATCATTTCCAATAACAATGTCGGACATCGACGTGAATTTTCTGCCCACACACGCGGCATCTTCGACGCTCTGCCAAGCATCGCGGCGATAATCAACATCAAAGACAACAGGGCAACCATCTGTATTGGCTTGGCTGGCGGCCGCAAAAACTGCTTCACGGGATGGATTGGCTGATAAAGCCGTTCCCGTTACAATCAGTGCTGACGCGCCTTTAAAATCCAACGACACAACATCTTCTGTGCATAACAGTAAATCTGCCGCACCGTTTCGGTAAATCACCACTTCAGCATCATCGGGACGGGTTTCGGCAACCGCCAAAGAATTGCGAGCCAGCCTTTCATGTCCCTTGTCAGCAAACCGCACATAATCAGTGCCAACGCCATAATGTTCCAAACGTGTTTTTGTAAAAGCACCCACTGAGTCAGCGGACAAAACCGAAACTAACGAAACGTCTTTTCCCAGTCGAGACAGGGCAACAGCTATATTACCCGCCGAACCACCAAGGTCAGCATTAAAGCTGGTTGCATCTTTGGTCTTGGTGCCAATTGGTTCTGGATATAAATCAAGCCCTGCGCGGCCTATTGCAAAGAAGCTACCTTTTTGTACCCGCGCCAACAATGCATCCAGATGTTTAACTGTTGGCATCAAAATACCTTTTTCTGCGTGTCGTGATTAGGGTCTTTATCGTTGGCTGTTTCGGCGCGTAAAAAGGCAAAGGTGATATCATCAGTCCCCTTCCAAGAATAAGGGTCAACACCGCATACAAGCATAATATCCCGCATATCACGGGTTGGCACGATACGCCCATCCCAATCCCATGGAAGTAATGAATTGGCGTTCATATAATGGTTGACCAACGAGCGACGAAACGTCCCTTTCTTTGCCTTATTTGGCAAACTTCTATGATGAATATACCCGTTGAATACAATCGCTGAACCACGCTTGACTTCAACAGGCACGCCATCATCATCGTCATCGGGTGTACCAACCAACTGGTTGCCTTCATCAAAATTTTTCGATCCATGCGGAGCAGTGTTATAAATCACACGATCCTTATGGCTTCCCGGACGCACCCAGAGGCAACCATTTTCAATAGTTGCATCATCAAGTGCAATCCATAAACCCGTAAGCGAACAGTCGCGAGTTGGAATAAAATGCTCATCCTGATGCCATGCCTGACCAGGTTTTCCCGAAGGCTTTATAAACAGCATTGACTGCATTGCCTTCACATTTGGGCCAATAAAATAGCTCATGGCCTCGGCTATACGCGGATGTGCAATATAATTATCACGTATCATTGGCGATACTTTATGAGGAAACTGAATAGTCAGTACGCGCGATAAAATTTCATTATCATCCAGATCATCATCAAGTAAGTGCTTGCTTTCCTCAATACCCCGGACAGCACCACGCGCGCCACGGCAGATCTGCGCCGTTTCAGTAATAAGCGCATCAATCTCGTCTGAACAAAGTAAATTATCGATAACGTAAAAACCATCACGATCATACTCGGCTTTTGCAGTCGCCCAATCCATGATTTTCTCCACAGTCTTGATCTAGTCCATTTCCCTAATAGGTTACACCATAACCAGCCTTAGTCAGAGCTTCCATAAGGGCATCATAACCTTTTTTGGCATAGATGAGTGGATTAGCCTTAATCGGATCCTGTTCTGCCTCTACGATCACCCATCCCTCATAGCCAACATCTGCCAGCCTTTGCATCACATCATCATAATCGATCATGCCATCACCAGGCACTGTAAAAACACCATCAAGCACACAATCAAGAAACGATTTATTATCGCGATCAATCCCAGCTAATATATCTGGCCGGATATCTTTCGTATGAACGTGATTAATACGGTTACCATATTTGCTGATCACAGACGCATTGTTGCCCCCAGCAAAGACCAGATGTCCGGTATCAAGCAACAAATTCACCGCTTCACCGGTATTGTTCATCATGATGTCAATTTCAGCTTCGCTTTCTACCGCCGTACCCATGTGATGATGCAAGGTCAATGGCACGCCATAATCAGCACAATATTCAGCAAGCAAGGTCAGATTACGGCCATAAACAACTGCATCAAAATCAGCCAGTTTAGGACGTGAAGCTAAAGCACGGTCTTGCTGATTCTGGACAGTTTCAAACGTTTCCCCATAAACAATTACCGCCGCCCCAACATCACGAAACAATTCTAACTGTGGTGTTATACGGCGTTTTTCAGACGCTATATCATTCGAAATCATCGTGCCTGAATACCATCCTGATACAAGCGCCAGATCATGTGAACGCAACACTGATTCTAACGCTTTCGCATCACTGGGGAATTTTCCACCTGTTTCTGTACCGGTAAACCCCGCTTCACGGGTCTCAATTAAACAGGTTTCCAAAGATGTATCACCACCAAGCTGGGGCAAATCATCATTGCTCCATGAGATTGGAGACATGCCAAGGCGAACATTAAGCCCACTTGCAGACGAAGAGATTATAGGTGACGACATAGGCTATCCTTAACAAAGGTAAATAATTTTACTCAGCGGCCTCAGCAGCATTTCGACCTTCTGCGTTACCCGCATCGGCATCTTCCAGCAATTCGGGATAGCGCAAATCAATTCCTAGAAGCTGGCGTAATGCTGGACTTGCACTTGCCTGAATATCGGGATTCACACTTTCCAAAAGATTTTCCATAGGCTTAACAAACTTGGGTAGATATTGCCCCAGAATTGACGTGCGCTCAGCATCGGAATTGTTCGGCATTGAACAATGCCAGTTCATCCCTGTGAACAGAAGTAAGCTACCTGCTGGGGCTGTGACTTGAATGAATTCATCTTCAAAATCTTTTGTTTTTGGATAGACACCGCGCTTTTGAGAATGCGGAACAATACCTGTTGCACCATTTTCAGCAGTGAATTCATGTAAGCTTATAAGTGATTGACAATTCATATGAAAACTTGAATTTATACCTGCTGGGAATTCATCAATATCATGCATATCCCAATAGGGATAATCTACATGCGGCTCTTGGCCAGGTGCACCAGGCAATAAACGGTTGGCCGCAAAAGAACCAAGAATGAAATTGCGTCCCAGCACCTTTGAAAACACAGCCATGACCGCAGGATGTTGAACCATATCAACGAAAACATCCCCCTTGTTAAGAAGATTCCACACACGGCGCTGGAGATGGACTTTATCCGAATGCGCACCATGAAAATGTGTTGCTGCCTGCGCTTCATCCGAATGAAAATTGATGATGCGATTGGCTTCGGCTATTTTTTCAGCAGAAAATACAGACGGAAAAAGATAATATCCGGGTCCCTCAATCAAAGCCTCGGTTGCAACGTTAAAGTCATGCTCATTAAGTGTCATTGTGATGCCTCGTTATTTTGGGTTTACAATCCAGTCATGGTCAGGGTCATTGCGGAATTTCCATACCCGCTTCGGACCAGCCATGACATTAAGATAATAGCTGTTATAGCCATGTGGCACGCCAACTGGATGATACCCTTTGGGAACCAAAACAACTGAACGATCACCAGCTGCCATCGACTCATCCAGACTACGATCATCATTATAAACACGATGCATTACATAGCCTTGGGGCGGATCAACCCGATGGTAATAAGTTTCTTCAAGATAGGATTCATTTGGCAAATCATCAGTATCATGCTTGTGGGGCGGATAGGACGACCAATTACCACTTTCCGTGATAACCTCAACAACCAGCAAGCTGTCAGCTGGCTCGGTTTCAGGCAAAATATTGCAGACATGGCGGGTATTGCTTCCGCTTCCCCGCACTTCAAGTGACATATCATCTGGCGTAATCAATCGTGCCGGATGCGCCCCATCTAATCCAGGCGCGCGGCAAACAGCTATCTCGCATGCACTCTCGGCTATCACCGTAAAATCTGTATTCTTTGGTACATAAACAGCAAAGGGGGGTACCCGATCAAAAACCGAATTGCGTCCTTTAAGCAGCCCAAAATCTTGACCACCTGCTGAAATACTTGCTGAACCTGATAACAGAACAATACATATTTCAACATCATGATTTGCATCACCAGCCGCAGCTATCGATGCATCAATCCTTGATCCAGGTTGCAGGTCATAAGTAGCAAATCCAACATGCCCCCACCCTGCCGATGCTGGCGTAATGTCATGAACAGCTTCGCCGTTCAGATCTGGTGATACCAAAAGGTCAGCCATCTCAACTCTCCCTATCTATGTTTTCGATGCCAATGATGCGCCCTTGGCCTGACGTTTTCGGCCTTCAATATATTTAGCATGCGCTTCTTTAACGTCACTACGTTCCGAAACGGCTGGCACAGCTACATCCCACCATGTGCCGCCAGCTTCAGTACTTTGCGTCGCATCGGTATCTATAACAATCACGTCAGCACCATCACGATTAATCGCAGCAGCAGTCAGGCTTTCAAGATCAGCCAAAGATGCGGCCTTTACCGCACGTGCCCCCATTGAAGCGGCATGTGCAACAAAATCAATATCAGGCAAAACTGCATGATGTGAATCTACCAGCATATTATTAAATGCCGCGCCACCTGTCCCAGCCTGTAGCCGGTTTATACAGCCAAAGCCACGATTGTCAGTCACAATCAGCGTCAACGACACGCCCATCATAACTGCCGTCGCCAATTCCGAATTCATCATCAGATAAGAACCATCACCTGTAAAAATTACATTCGGACGATCCGGTGCGGCCATATGCACGCCTATACCCGCAGCAATTTCATATCCCATACAAGAAAAACCATATTCCATGTGATAGCCGTCAACACCACCAGCTTGCCATAATTTATGCAACTCACCTGGCATTGACCCAGCGGCACCTACAACAATCGTATTATCTGGCACATTCCGATTAACCGCACCAATAACCTGACTGTCAGATGGCAAAGCGTTATCGCTGTTAGTTTCTGCGCTAGTAACGGCCTCCATGTCAGCTAGCCAGCTTGCTGATAAATCGGCAATTTCACCAGTATAAGCCGAGGATATAACTAGTTCAGGTGTTGCGTCTGACAAATCGCCCAGCCCTTGTTTTGCATCGCACAACAAGGGCAAAGCATTATGTTTGAGCGCATCATGTGATTGCACATTTAAAGCAATAATCTGTCCTTTGATCATGCCGTTTGACCCGCTGGCAAAATCCTGCAGACGACTCCCAATTGATAAAATTACATCCGCTGTTTCAGCCAATGCGTTAGCCGCGCTGCTGCCCGTAACGCCTAGCGATCCAACATTCTGACTATGGCTATCTAACAATGCAGATTTACCTGCCTGAGTGCTAGCAACCGGAATACCCGTGCGTGAAGCAAACATTGCCAAATCATTGGATGCCCCCGAATAACGAACCCCACCACCAGCTATAATCAGTGGACGTTTTGCCCCAGCAAGCAAATCAACAGCGACAGCAAATTCGTTCTGATCAGCTTTTTGCCGCCTTATTTCATGCGTTTTTGGCGTAAAGAAACTAATAGGAAAATCATAGGCTTCAGCCTGCACATCCTGACACAAGCTCAAGGTCACAGGACCACAGTCTGCCGGATCAGTTAAGACAGCCATTGCCTTTGGCAAGGCCTGCATGATCTGTTCTGGCCTAGTGATCCGATCAAAAAAGCGGCTTACTGGCCGGAAACAATCATTTGCCGATATAGTGCCATCAGTAAAGTCTTCGACTTGTTGCAACACCGGATCAGGACGACGATCCGCAAAAACGTCACCAGGCAAAAGCAACACAGGCAAACGGTTCACATGTGCCAGCGCTGCAGCGGTCACCATATTAGTTGCACCAGGGCCAATTGATGATGTAACAGCCATCATCCGGCGACGATTATTCTGTTTTGCATAGGCTATGGCCGCATGCGCCATGCCTTGCTCGTTATGTCCCCGAAATGTTGGCAAAACATCTTTTGTTGAATATAGCGCCTCACCCAGACCAGCGACGTTACCATGGCCAAAAATTGCCCATACACCGGCAAAAGCTGGCGCGATTGATCCGTCAAGCTGCCTGATTGATTGTGCCGCAAGATAACGCGTTAGTGCTTGCGCCATTGTTAATCTTACATGTGTCATATCACTCACCTGCTTTGTTCCAGAATGCAACTAGATTTCCATATCTATTTGCCATGCTGTCGCGCGCGACGTCATCAGTCAATTCACCTTTAAACC
>JABJBD010000223.1 GCA_018668795.1 Candidatus Puniceispirillum sp.
CAGTCGGCTGGTGTTGCCACTTTGTGCGTTGCTGTGAGTTGTAATGAGTCGATCGCACGAAGAAATTCGGCAAAATTGCGCCCTGTTGCCATTGGATAGGTCAGGGATAGCTTGATCCGCTTGTCAGGCCCGACGATAAAGACCGAACGCACCGCCTGATTTTCGACCGCCGTGCGGCCAGCATGGCTGGTGCCCGCTTCACGCGGCAACATGTTATATAGTTTGGCAACGCTAAGTTCAGTATCGGCGATGATCGGATAATTAGGCATATGTCCGGTGACATCAGCGATATCCTGAAGCCACGAATTATGATCTTCGACCGGATCAACCGACAGGCCAATGACTTTTACATTGCGGGCTTCAAATTCAGGCTGTAATCCGGCCAGTGTACCCAGCTCGGTTGTGCATACGGGGGTAAAATCCTTTGGATGCGAAAACAGAACGCCCCAGCTATCGCCAAGCCATTCATGAAAGGACAATTCGCCTAGGGTTGTCTGCGCGGTAAAGTCAGGCGCTATATCATTGATGCGTAATGACATTTTCATCTCCTCTTGGGCTGTGTTTTGGGTGAAATCGCAAAGATGCAGCCATCCTTGCCGAAATCACACTATAAAGCAGACATGAGGGCGCAACATTCAGGATGCAATATAACGGGGATGACTATTTTAATTTACCGTTTCGAGACGCAAAATTTTGCCCCAAGAAGACATGCCGTCCAGATGAATTACCCAGACAGGCCGGGCTGTCTTGCCTGATCGGATTCGGCGGTGGCACGGGAAATGGCATTTTCCAGCGCGTTCACAAGATGCGCGATCATGGCATCGGTATGATAGGGGCCGGGGGTCAGACGTAACCTTTCAGTGCCCTTGGCAACTGTCGGATAATTGATCGGCTGAACATAGATGCTGTATTCGTCAAGCAGAATCCGACAAACCCGGGTACAGGTGGCGGCATCGCCAATCATGATCGGTACGATATGCGTTGGCCCATCGAGAAAATCTATGGCGGTGGCGCGTAAAGCCGCCTTAAGCTTTTCAGCCTGAATTTTCTGCTGGTTGCGGGCGTCATCATGTGACCGGATATGCCGTACCGAAGCCAATGCCGTGCTGGCAATGGCAGGGGGTAGGGCGGTTGAAAAAATGAAACCAGACCCATAACTGCGCACGGCGTCGCAAATCACATCGTCAGCTGCAATATAGCCGCCAATTGTGCCAAAGGCTTTGCCAAGCGTGCCTTGAATGATGTCGATATCATCAGCCAGACCAAGCATCTGTGCGATACCGCCCCCATCGGCACCATACATGCCGACAGCATGCACTTCGTCAAGATAGGTCAATGCGTTATAGCGTTTGGCCAGGTCGATAATGTCGGCAATCGGGCTGATATCACCATCCATCGAATAAACCGATTCAAAAATAATGATCTTTGGCCGGTCAAGCGGCTGGCTTGCCAGCAGGGATTCGAGATTTGCAACGTCATTATGGTGGAAAATCGCCTTTTCGACGCGTGCGTGACGGATGCCGGAAATGATCGAGGCGTGGTTCATGGCATCGGAAAACACAATGCAATCATTCAACAAGCCGGCAAGGGCGCTGATGCTGGCTTCGTTGGCGACATAGCCGCTGGTCAACACCAGAGCGCGTTCTTTATTGTGTAAAGAGGCCAGTTCCTGTTCGAGGGCGACGATTGATGCGCTGGTGCCCGAAATATTGCGGGTGCCACCAGCGCCAGTGCCATGCTGACCAGCTGCGTCTTGCAGGGCGGCGATCACGTCGGGATGATGCCCCATGCCAATGTAATCATTTGAACACCAAACAGTGACATCGCGTTTGCCATCTGGCGCGTTCCAGACAGCCTTTGGATGGGCGCCGACAATACGCTCTAGCTCAACGAAGTGACGATACCGATTTTCGGCCACTAGTTGATTCAGCTTGCTTTTAAACACATCGCGGTAATTCAACTGCCGTCTCCAGCCTAACAGGGTGCCTTAATGCCCTCTGTTGCGTTTGGTGGCGTTCTAAGCTTAGGGCTATTAACCAATGGTTGCTAACCTTCGCGCAAACGCGGTTAATATAACGAAACACGGAACCAAAACATCAAAGACAAACGAACGCTTCTTAGATAGTCATTAGGGATGTGATATCGCGAAATATCACATCCGTATAGAGGTTAGTTAGCTGTTGGGTTATTCTGCCGCAGCTTCGACCACTGTTTCAAGCCTTGCGGCCGAAAATTTCAATTCGGGGATCTTGCCATATGGGTCAAGCGCTGGATTCGTCAGCATGTTGGCAGGGGCTTCGTTAAAGCAGAAAGGAACGAAGATCATACCCGCAGGCAGTTTCGGATCAACCCGGGCAGCCAGCGCAATTTCACCACGGCGGGTCACGACGCGGATCAAATCACCTGCCGATACCTGTAATGACTGTAAATCAGCTGGCGATACATGCACTTCTGGCTCTGGCTCAAGCGCGTCAAGAACCGTTGCCCGACGTGTCATGGAACCTGTATGCCAATGTTCCAGCAAACGACCCGTTGACATAACAAGCGGAAATTCGGAATCTGGCATTTCGTCAGGCGGAAGCACATCTGCTGGTGTCATTCGTCCACGACCCGAGGCAGTTGGGAACCCATCTCCAAAGATCACATCCTTGCCGACGCTGTTTTCGTCAGCACAAGGGTATGTCACAGCATCTTCTTTAAGCAGACGATCCCATGTAATGCCAGTTAAAGACGGCATAACCATGCGCATTTCACCAAAGATGTCACGCGCGTGCGTATAGCTCCAGCTTAGCCCCATACGGTTGGCAAGTTCCTGAATAATCCACCAGTCCTGCTGGGCGTCGCCTGGTGGGTCGATCGCTTGGCGTCCCATCTGGACACGGCGGTCAGTGTTCGTAAAGGTGCCGTTCTTTTCCGGAAAGGCCGAAGCAGGCAAGATCACATCGGCAAAAGCGGCAGTTTCGGTCATGAAAATATCCTGAACAACCAGAATATCAAGTTTCGCAAGGGCAGCACGTGCATGTGTTTGATCAGGATCCGACATAGCCGGATTTTCGCCCATCACATACATGGCCTTGATGTCACCATTATAGGCCGCATCCGTAATTTCAACGACTGTAAGGCCTTTTTCCGGATCAAGCTTGGCATCCCATAGGGCTTCATATTTTGCCCGAATTTCAGGATCGCCAACAGGCTTGTAATCGGGGAAGAACATAGGGATCAAACCTGCATCAGATGCACCTTGAACGTTGTTCTGGCCACGAAGCGGGTGCAATCCAGCGCCAGGCTTGCCGACATTGCCTGTCAATAACGCCAATGAAATCAGACAACGCGAATTGTCGGTGCCATGCGTATGCTGGGAAATGCCCATGCCCCAGAAAATCATCGCGGCTTTGGCATTGGCATAGCCACGTGCAACGTCGCGGATCGTATCAGGCGCAATGCCGCAAATTGCCGACATGGCTTCGGGGGTTGATGTTGCGGTGCGGGCTTTTAGGTCTTCAAAGCCTTCGGTTTGATTTTTGACGTAATCATGATCGTACAGGCCTTCATCGATAATCACATGAATCAGCCCGTTCAAAAGCGCCACATCAGTGCCAGGCACAAAATTGAGCGATTCTTCGGCATAGCGATCAAGTGCCTGACCACGTGGGTCCATCACATAAAGTTTGGCACCGCTTTGGGCTGCGTTCTTGATAAAGGTTGCGGCAACCGGGTGGTTCACTGTCGGGTTTGACCCGATGACGATAATGGCGTCTGAATTACGACATTCGGAAAATGATGCTGTTACAGCACCAGAACCAATATTTTCCAGCAAGGCCGCCACAGATGATGCGTGACATAGACGTGTACAATGATCAACATTGTTGGTCTTGAAGCCAGTACGGACAAGCTTTTGTACCAGATAAGCCTCTTCGTTACTGCCTTTGGCCGAGCCAAAGCCCGACATGGCAGAAGGGCCATAGGTATCGCGCACATGGTTTAGTTTGCCAGCCGCAAGATCAAGAGCTTCTTCCCATGATGCCTCGCGGAAATGGGTAAGTGGGTTGCTGGCATCAAACGGCAGGGAGTCTGTTTTGGCAACATCATCACGCCGGATCAGTGGCTTTGTTAGGCGTTCAGGATTGGCAACATAGTCAAAACCATAGCGCCCTTTTACACAAAGGCGGCTTTTATTCGCAGGGCCTTCACGACCCGAAACAGCAACGATTTTTTCGTCTTTAATGTTGAATGTCAGCTGACAGCCAACGCCGCAATAAGGGCAAACAGAGTCAACATGCCGGTCAGGGGTGATTGCCAGTTTTTGGCTGTCATCCAGCAAGGTTTTCGGCATCAAGGCACCTGTTGGGCAGGCCTGAACACATTCGCCGCACCCAACGCATGTGCTGGCACCCATATCATCGCCAAAATCAAAGACGATATGCGCATCAGCACCGCGACCAGCAAGGCCGATCACATCATTGACCTGAACTTCACGGCAGGCACGTACGCATAGACCACATTGGATACATGCGTCCATATTCACGGCAATAGCTGGATGCGAACTGTCAGGCTCGACAGACATGCGCGCGGGAAAACGCCCGCTTTCCACATTTTGCGTTTCAGCATATTTCCATAATTCAGAGTCGGGATCATGCGCGGCTTCGCGCGTAGGCTGATCGGACACCAGCAATTCCATGACCATTTTACGTGCGGTGGTAGCGCGGTGGTTCTGGCTGTTTACAACCATGCCTTCGCTTGGGGCGCGGATACATGATGCCGCTAGCACACGTTCGCCCTCAATTTCCACCATACAAGCACGGCAATTACCATCGGGACGATAGCCATCGTCATCTTTGTAGCATAAATGCGGAATGTCGGTACCAAGGCGGGCCGCAGCCTGCCATATGGTTTCGCCAGCTTCGGCGGTGACATCCTTGCCATCAAGAGTAAATTTAATCGGTGTTGTCGTGTCGGTCATCGTTGTATCTTTCACGTAAATCTGAGTAGCTAGCAATGGCGCTTACGATTGAGTTTCGATTTTATCACTATTTCACAATGTCTTCAGGGAAATGTTTCATCACACTTGTCAGAGGGTTGGACGCTGCCTGCCCAAGACCACAAATGCTGGCATCTCCCATGGCGATGGATAGCTCACCAAGCAAATTGACATCAGGGTTTGCGCTTTGCATCAATGTGACAGCCTTTTCGGTACCATTACGGCAAGGGGTGCATTGTCCACAGCTTTCATGCGCAAAGAATTTCAGCAGATTGGTCGCAGCATCCCACATATTATCTTGATCGGATAGAACAACGACAGCATGTGAGCCTACAAAACAGCCTTCCTCGGCAAGGGCGCCACCAAAATCAAGTGGAATATCACCTTTGCTGGCAGGCAGAATACCACCTGAAGCACCGCCAGGCAGATAGCCTTTGAAACTATGACCTTCGGCCATGCCGCCACATAAAGCAATCAATTCCGAAACGGTTGATCCGGCAGGTGCCATAATGACCCCGGGCTTGGCAACACGTCCAGATACTGAATAACTGCGTGGCCCCGGATGGCCATCTTTACCTTGATCGTTGAACCAGTCAGCGCCTTGTTCGACAATATCGCGGATCCAGTAAAGTGTTTCGACATTATTGACCAAGGTCGGGCGGTCAAAGATGCCTTTTTCGGCAACGAATGGCGGGCGGTGGCGCGGCAGGCCGCGCTTGCCTTCGATTGATTCGATCATGGCTGATTCTTCGCCGCAGATATAGGCACCAGCACCGCGACGCAAATGTAATTGCGTATGATCAGCTAGACCAGCCGCCTCAACCGCTGCCAGTTCTTCTTTCAGCAAGGCAATGATTTCCGGATATTCGTCACGCATATAGATATAGCAGGCATCAATACCAACAACCTTGGTCGCGATCAGAATGCCTTCGATCATGCGATGCGGATCATTCGATAGATATAAGCGATCCTTGAAAGTGCCTGGTTCGCCTTCGTCACCATTGACCGCCATCAGTCGGGGGCCAGGCTGACCTGATACAATCCGCCATTTGCGTCCAGTCGGGAAGCCCGCACCGCCAAGGCCACGCAAGGCTGCATCATCAAGAACCGACAATACATCTTCGGCATTCTTTTTGCCGGAAAGCAGGGCTTTGAGCAGGCTGTAGCCACCATCGGCAACATAGGCATCGAAACGACGCGCCGTGGCTGGAATTTCGGGATGACCATCTTCTTCGACATCTTTGAGCGCGTCAAAGCTGGCATGTTCGATAAGTTTATGACCTATCGCCGCCGCCGGCGCCTTGTCACAGGCGCCAATGCAAGGTGCGGGAACAAAGCGCACCTTGTCACTGGCATAGGGTTGAAGCTTTTCAAGCATGGTTTCACCGCCAACCATCATGCAGGATAGCGATGTGCAAACACGCACCGTGCATTGTGGGGGGGCTGTTTCGTCTTCTTTGACCAGATCAAAATGATCGTAGAAACTGGCGACTTCCCAGACTTCGGCCATGGGAATGCGCATGATATGAGCAAGCGCAGCCAAATGACGGGCAGAGAGGTGCTTTTGGTTATCTTGGATCATATGCAGATATTCAATCAGCATATCGCGGGCTGGCTCAATATTGCCAAGCAGGGCGCGCACTTCATCAAGGGCAATAGGGTCAAGCATACGGCCTTTTGGTTTGTATCTTCCCTTGCCGCGGCTTGGTGCGCCAGCACTGCTGAAATCGTCGGACTTGTCGCGACCGGTGTTCGGTAAATTATCCACCAGTATTCCTCCCATGAAAGAGCCATATAATTAAGCTATGACTTATTATTCGTAACAACATGCAAAACGAATGTCTTTACAAACATTAGCTATGAACTGATAGGGGGCGTCATGTTTTTTTCAGATGCAACAAGCAGATCCACATGGACACAATTTATTAGCTGCTTGCCAACATGTTCGAAGTTCACTGTTACGTTCATTCCGACAATCGATTGCACCTGGCCTATGCCCCAATCGGGACAATCTGGGTGCGTCACAAAATCCCCAAGTTCAAAATACAGCATGTTCTCACCATGGATTTGTGTAATCTGTTCCGGCCAAGTCCGACATTAACATAAATACGACAGGCGTTAAATGTCCATCAGTGTTGCCAAAGAAAAGGCGAAACAACCGGGCGAAACAACAGGGACATATGGGGTTGTGATGCGGTACTGAAAATGGCCAGCATTAAGCTGGCCATTCAGGGAGAGACAGTCGGTTTGCCACATCTGATTTAACGAAACATTTACGAAGACTAATTTTGCGTTCTAAGCGATGTTAACAAAACGTGAAGTTCGTAAACGATGGATGTTATCGTTTGTGACCTAGATTGATTGTTCGGCAACTTCGAAATCTGGGATTTCACGCAGGATATATCCCTGACCCCAGACAGTATCGATATTCAACCCCGAGGCGCCCGCATTTTCGAGTTTGCGACGCAGTTTGCACATGAATACATCAATGATCTTTGGTTCAGGTTCATCAATGCCGCCATATAGGTGATTCAAAAAAGCGTCTTTGCTCAGCACCGAACCTTTGCGTAAGGCCAGAAATTCGACAATGCGGAATTCCTTGGCAGTCAGGTTCAAACGCTCGTCACCGATCTTGGCGTAATTACGGCTGAGATCAACAACGAGGTTGCCCGCCGTGACAACGGCCGAACTATGTCCATTTGTGCGGCGGATAATCGCATCCAGATTGGCCATCAGCTCATATCTATCAAAGGGCTTGGTCAGGTAACCATCAGCACCAGCACCAAGTGCCGCGATCTTGTCATCAATGCCGCTATTGCCGGAAACAACAAGAATTGGCATTGGCAAATGGTGCTTGCGGATCAGGCGGGCAAGCCGGGTGCCGTTGCCATCGGGAAGGTTGATGTCTAGCAACACGGCATCAATGCGATTATGCCTTAACTCAGCAAGAGATGCTTCAATTGTATGCGCTACAGTACTAAAGTGTCCCGCTTCTTCAAGGGTCATGCCGATCACATCTGCAATAACTGGATCATCTTCAACAATAAGAATATTCATCGATACCTCTTTCCTTAATTGCGTGCCCTAAATGAGGGCAAAAATTGCGGCACAACTGGCCGCCACATGTAAGTTCGAAGGTGAAAAGACAGAACTCGTATAACAAAACAAAAATTCACACGAACATTGGCTTAGTGCAAAAGTTAAAAGATCGTGAACAAGATCGCAAATCACATATGCGTGATTAACTTTTTAACAATGATTTTCAATGGTTAACAATGCTAGGGGGCCAAAAACAGTCAAAAAATATACTTGCTTGGCGCTAAAAATCGGTGTAGGTGAAGGGCAAATTTTGGTCTGTTGAATTCACATCGCCGGGCTTATTAGCTTGATTAGATAAAGCCTGAAAAAACTAATATCGACGAATAGGGTATAGACATGGCTTCGACCACATCAAAAACGAAATCTAATTCAGAATCAGCATCGCCTGTTCTGTTGCCCGAAGGGTACAGACCCAGCGATAGCGAAGAATTCATGAATCCCATGCAGTTACTTTATTTTCGTAAAAAGCTGGAAGATTGGCGTGCCGAACTAATTGACGAGGCGGGTGCCACTATTTCGGGTCTGTCGCAGGAAAATCTGCATCAGCCTGATCAAATGGATCGCGCACAAATTGAAAGCAATGCCGCGCTTGATCTGCGAACACGTGATCGCGAACGTAAATTACTTCAGAAAATCGAAGCGGCCTTGCGCCGGATTGATGATGGCAGCTATGGCTATTGTGTTGATACTGACGAACCAATTAATCTGCGCCGACTGGAAGCGCGCCCGATTGCCTCGCTTAGTTTGCATGCGCAAGAACAACATGAACGTATGGAACGTGTGCATCGCGACGATTAGCGTTTCAGCCGTTTACCTCAATATATAAATATCTGATCCATGTTATTTGTTTGGATGGTGGTCGTAGGTTGCTTTCGTTCTGGATGACGCGCGACGCTTATGGGGCGTGCTTAACATTATCCACTACAATAATGTGACGCCTATTCGTGTTTTCTTTATGCGCATTTTCTGTGCGTGAAAACAATTTCTGGGCTTTTTACAATGCTTTTCTAGTAAAAAGAGAACAAAAAGTGAAAATGTGCTTGAAATAAGAACAAAAACAGTACAAAATGATTTCATGATGAATTTTTAACCCGTGATGTCAAAAGGTTCGTTGAACCGTCATTTGGACATGGACAGTCCCGGGTAGCTATGCAACATGGAGGCATGATATGGCTGGTGTAGTGGTGGATATGAAAATGAAGAATAACGACAAAAATCAAGCGCTGGAAGCGGCAATCGGACAGATTGAAAAGGCGTTTGGCAAAGGCTCGGTGATGAAACTTGGCCAGCGAGAATCGGCAGTTGATGTTCAATCAATATCAACGGGCTCGCTGGGGCTTGATATTGGTCTTGGCATCGGCGGCTTTCCAAAAGGGCGTGTTGTCGAAATTTACGGCCCCGAATCATCCGGCAAGACAACTTTGGCGCTACATGCGGTTGCCGAAGCCCAGAAAGAAGGCGGTAATTGTGCGTTTGTTGATGCCGAGCATGCGCTTGATCCGTCCTATGCAAAAAAGCTGGGCGTCAATATTGATGATTTGCTTATCTCACAGCCCGATGCTGGCGAACAGGCGCTGGAAATTGCTGATACGCTGGTACGGTCAGGGGCTATTGATGTTCTGGTTGTTGATTCGGTGGCGGCATTGGTGCCTCGCGCGGAACTAGAAGGTGAGATGGGCGACCATCATGTCGGTTTGCATGCTCGCCTGATGAGTCAGGCTTTGCGTAAACTGACCTCGTCAATTGCGCGGTCTAACTGTCTGGTCATTTTCATTAACCAGATTCGTCTGAAAATTGGGGTGATGTTTGGCAATCCCGAAACGACCACTGGCGGTAACGCGCTCAAGTTCTATGCTTCGGTTCGTCTTGATATTCGGCGTATCGGTGCGATCAAGGATCGTGATGAAGTGGTTGGTAACCAGACCCGCGTCAAAGTGGTCAAAAACAAGGTTGCTGCGCCGTTCCGTACAATTGAATTTGATATTATGTATGGCGAAGGAATCTCGAAGATGGGTGAACTTCTTGACCTTGGCGTTGCCGCGGGCATTGTTGAAAAGTCAGGTGCATGGATTTCCTATAAAGGTGAACGGTTGGGGCAGGGGCGTGAAAATGCCAAAAATTTCCTGCGTGAAAATACCGAAATAGCTAATGAGATCGAAAGTGCGATCCGCCAGAATGCTGGCCTTGTCGGTGATGCTTTGCTTGATAATTCGATCGCTGACTCACCTGATGCCAGTGAGCCTGATTCGCCGGATATGCCGCTTGATGCGTAAAGGTGTCTGGATCAGGGCAAGAGTGATCTGATTAGGTTATATCACGTTATATAGTAAAGCCGGATTTCCGCAGGGGGATCCGGCTTTTTGTTAACTTAGACAAATCTGCACTTCGCCTGTTCCAGCATTTATATAAGGGGGGTGTGATTTTCTGTCAGTGACCCATTGCCAAAAGCGCCACAGAACATGAAGATAGACTGGACAGGGCGCCAGCCTCGCGGCTACAAAGCTTGGACTAACTGACTCTAACAGGCATCAAGACGGTAGGTATATTTGTAATGGCAAGCGTTAACGATATTCGCGCAACCTTTCTGGATTATTTTCAAACCAATGGGCATCAGGTGGTCGATTCCAGTCCGCTAGTGCCACAAAATGATCCAACACTCATGTTCACCAACGCGGGTATGGTGCAGTTTAAAAACCTGTTTACAGGTCTGGAAACGCGCGATTATGAACGCGCGGTAACGTCGCAGAAATGTGTGCGCGCTGGTGGCAAGCATAATGATCTTGAAAATGTTGGCTATACAGCGCGGCACCATACATTTTTTGAAATGCTGGGTAATTTTTCATTTGGCGATTATTTCAAAGAACATGCTATCGAGCTGGCATGGAACCTGATCACGCGTGAATATGGTCTTGATGCCAGCAAATTACTGGTCACGGTCTATCATGAAGATGAAGAAGCGGCTGATTTGTGGAAAAAAATTGCCAGACTTGGTGATGACCGCATTATCCGTATTGCAACGTCAGATAATTTCTGGGCCATGGGTGATACGGGTCCGTGCGGTCCCTGTTCGGAAATATTCTATGACCATGGCGATCATATTCCGGGGGGGCCTCCCGGGTCACCCGATGAAGATGGTGACCGCTTTATTGAGATATGGAATCTGGTCTTTATGCAGTTTGAGCAAACGGTCAGCGAACGGATCAATTTGCCAAAACCTTCGATTGATACCGGCATGGGGCTTGAGCGGATTGCCGCCGTTCTGCAAGGCAAGCATGATAATTATGATATTGATTTGATGCGTACGTTGATTGAAGCCTCGGCCGATGCCGCTAATGTGGCGGCTGATGGTGATCATAATGTGTCACATCGTGTTGTTGCCGATCATTTGCGAGCTTCGTCATTTCTGATTGCCGATGGTGTTCTGCCATCGAATGAAGGGCGGGGCTATGTGTTGCGCCGGATTATGCGTCGGGCGATGCGCCACCTGCATCAGATGGAATGTCAGGATCCAACCATGTGGCGGCTGGTGCCAGCTCTTGTGGCCGAAATGGGTGGGCATTACCCCGAACTTGGACGTGCTCAGGCACTAATCTCTGAAACGTTGAAGCTTGAGGAAGGCCGGTTCAAGGAAACGCTTGGGCGAGGCCTGCGCATTCTGAATGATGAGGTGGCTGGTAAGGCGGCTGGTGGTGTGCTGGATGGCAAGACTGCCTTTAAACTATATGACACTTTTGGATTTCCACTTGATCTGACGCAGGATTTTATGCGCGGCTACGAATGGGACGTTGATCTTGACGGGTTTAATACCGCGATGGAAGCCCAGAAGGCGGCCGCCCGCAAAGCGTGGAGTGGGTCAGGTGATGCCGCGACCGAAACGGTCTGGCTTGATCTTGGCCAGCAATTGGGTGCTACTGAGTTTTTGGGTTATACAACCGATACAGCCGAAGGACAGGTAACAGCACTGGTTCGTGATGGTGCCCCAATCGACAGCGCAGCTTCAGGTGAGGACGTGCAAATTATCACAAATCAGACGCCATTCTATGCCGAGTCAGGTGGACAGGTTGGCGATATAGGCGTGATTAGCTGGGCGGATGGAACAGCGGATGTCACGGATACGTTTAAAACCCCTATGGGCATGTTTGTGCATCGCGCGCATGTTACCAAAGGAACGCTGGAAGTTGGCTGTGATGTCCGTCTTGACATTAATGCCACGCGGCGGCTTCGGTTGCGGTCAAATCATTCGGCAACGCATCTGTTACATGAAGCTTTGCGTGAAGTGCTAGGTGAGCATGTGGCGCAAAAGGGATCAATGGTTGGGCCTGAT
The DNA here is from genome assembly GCA_018668795.1 of Candidatus Puniceispirillum sp. Classification (GTDB taxonomy): domain Bacteria; phylum Pseudomonadota; class Alphaproteobacteria; order Puniceispirillales; family Puniceispirillaceae; genus Puniceispirillum. Next base: position 12,402 of record JABJBD010000223.1, read on the forward strand.
CGGCTACGTTTCGATTTTTCGCATCCCAAAGCCATGTCAGACGACGAATTGGCGCGTGTGCAAGCGATCGTCAATAGCCGCGTGCAGATGAATTCGGATGTTTCAACGCGTATTATGACTCCTGAAGCCGCGATTGAGCTTGGCGCACTGGCCCTGTTTGGTGAAAAATATGGTGATGAAGTGCGTGTTGTGCAGATGGGCGGCGAAACGGACGTTAAAGGCCGGACAGCATGGTCGGTTGAACTATGCGGCGGTACGCATGTCAATCGTACTGGTGACATAAGCATCCTTAAAATCATTGGTGAATCTGCGGTTGCGGGTGGTGTGCGGCGGATTGAGGCTGTGACGCAAGCTGGTGCTGTTGAATGGATTGAGCATCGTGAACAGATTCTAAGCCAAACAGCCGAATTGTTAAAAATTGCCCCCGAACAGCTGGCTGATCGTGTTGCCAAGCTGCTTGAAGATAATAAGCGTGCTGAGCGCGATATTACCCTGATGCGGCGTAAGTTGGCGGCTGGCGGTGAGGCTGGAGGTGGCGGTTCTGAACAAATAAATGGGATCAATTTTGTTGGTCGTCTTTTGGAAGACACGCCCGCGCGTGAGCTGAAATCAATGGCTGACGAAATGAAACAAGGGTTGGACAATGCCGTGATTTGTCTGGTGGCCACCGATAGTGGCAAAGCGTCGATTGTTGTTGCTGTGACCGATGATCTGGTTGCTACAAAGAGCGCTGTTGATCTGGTGCGTGTTGGTTCAGCCGCGCTTGGTGGCGGGGGAGGCGGTGGCCGCCCCGATATGGCACAAGCAGGCGGGCCGAATGCGGATGATGCTGACGCCGCGTTAAAAGCGGTTGCTGCTGCGCTGTAGGGCTGGTTCAGATATTGGACAAATAAAAACCGGTGCCTAGGAAGACGCCGGTTTTTTTTTACGGTGTTAAGGCTGGTTTACGACATGGCCTTTTGCAAATTCTGGTCGATTGCATCAAGAAAACCATCAGTGTCCAGATAAGGCTGTTCAGATGAAATCAGCAAGGCCAGATCTTTGGTCATCTGGCCTTTTTCAACAGTATTGATGCAGACCTTTTCAACAGTGTCAGCAAAAGCTGCAACATCAGGTGTTTCGTCAAATTTCGCCCGATAGCTGAGGCCGCGTGTCCAAGCAAATATAGATGCAATCGGGTTTGTCGATGTGCTTTTACCTTGCTGGTGCTGGCGATAATGCCGTGTAACAGTGCCGTGCGCCGCTTCGGACTCAACTGTTTTCCCATCAGGCGTCATCAACACGGATGTCATCAGACCCAGTGATCCAAATCCCTGAGCAACGGTGTCTGATTGCACGTCGCCGTCATAGTTTTTACATGCCCAGACAAAGCCACCATCCCATTTCATAGCACAGGCAACCATGTCGTCGATCAGACGATGTTCATAGCTGATACCAGCAGCTTTGAATTTTTCCTCAAACTCGGCCTTGAACACCTCTTCGAACAAATCTTTGAAGCGTCCGTCATAGGCTTTGAGAATCGTATTTTTGGTCGAAAGATAGACGGGCCAGCCAAGATCAAGTCCGTAATTCATACATGCGCGGGCAAAGCCACGAATGGAATCATCTAGATTATACATCGACATGGCGACGCCGCCTGATGGAAAGTCAAACACTTCACGGGTGATAGCAGGACTGCCATCGGCAGGCTGAAAGGTCATGGTCAGCTTGCCTGCACCTTCGGTAACAAAATCAGTGGCACGATACTGATCGCCAAAAGCATGACGGCCAATGACAATCGGGCGTGTCCACCCAGGGACCAGACGCGGAACATTCTGGCAAATGATCGGCTGGCGAAAGACAGTGCCACCAAGAATATTGCGGATCGTACCGTTTGGCGACCTGTACATGCTTTTGAGATTGAATTCTTTAACGCGGTCTTCATCAGGCGTGATTGTCGCGCATTTTACGCCAACACCATATTCCTTAATCGCATTGGCCGCGTCGATTGTGATCTTGTCGTCAGTTTCGTCACGCTTTTCGATGCCAAGATCATAATATTTGAGATCAATATCGAGATAGGGGAAAATGAGTTTGTCTTTAATTTTTTGCCATATGATGCGAGTCATTTCATCGCCATCTAATTCGACTACGGGTGTCTTTACCTTAATGCGGGACATACTAATCTTCCTTAAATTTTTTGTGGGCAAGGGGGTTATCACATACCGTTTTATGTTTCACAAACTGTGCCCTGTAAAACTGTCGCTTTTTTAAGCCCAGAACGGATAAAAAACAAGTGTTCAGGGTTTATTTGACAGTTTCAATGCCTGGCGCGTGCAACTATTTTATACTCAATCTTATTTTCAGGTGAATTTATCTAGGTGATGCGCCAGATCATCAAGATTCTGCGCCACCTCAAAATGTTCGATATGGTCATTATGCATAAAGTCACTGTCAATCACTGACTGGAACAGGGCAAGCAGGTGATCCCAATAGCCATTCTGGTTCAGAATGATGATTGGTTTGCTGTGCTGTTTAAGCTGGCGCCACGTGATGACTTCCATAGTTTCATCTAGGGTGCCAAGCCCCCCTGGCAGAATGACAAAGGCTGAGGCCATATCATACATCATGGCTTTGCGTTCATGCATGGAATCAACAACATGCAGATCTTTGACATCAGGATGTCCGATTTCGATATTGTTCAAAAAATGTGGAATGATACCGGTAACATGGCCATTTGCCGCAATCGTGCCATCGGCTACTGCGCCCATCAGCCCCATTTTACCGCCACCATAAATAAGACCAAGGCCACGAGTGGCCAGCATTTTGCCAGTTTCAGTCGCAACATCGCGGTAAATAGGATTATTGCCGTTGGCGGCACCGGTAAATACGCATATTTTTTTCATGAAGGCATCCTGTTGATCAATGGTAACTACGGTATGTATTGAACCTATAGTAATTTAGGATTACGCTTAAGTTGTAATTATCACAAAGATGGAATGTTGAACCGTGCGGCTAAAGATTTTCTTGTTAATTTCGGTGGGTGCCATTCTGGCTGCCTTTGCGCTTGGTTGGGTGTTTCTATCTGACGACAACACCACGGCGGTAGAACCGCAAAGCGAAGAAGTTGTTGAAATTCCTAAAATTGAAGGCGAAAAAGCAGCGCCAGATAAGACGGGTGAAGCAGATGTTTCTGTAGCCACATCTGGAACCACTGGCGACCAAAAGGTCGATGATACATCAAGCCAGATTAATGATAAGCCAAGTCTGGAAATAGACATCGCCCGGGTAAAGCCCGATGGTGCGGCTGTTTTTGCTGGTAAGGCAGCGCCGAATGCGAAAATCCGTGTGTTCGAAAAGGATATTTTGCTTGGTGAAACGGTTGCTGATGAAAATGGCGAATGGGTCGTTGTGCTTGATCGCCCCTTAGCGCCAGGTCAGCATCTGGTGATGATCGGCATGGAAACCGATGATGGTCAAAGTGAACTGGCAGATATGACGCTGGCTATTGAAATTGATGAAGGTGAGTCTGCACAGCCTTTGGTGGCATTATTGCCGCAAACCGAGACTGACATGCCAAAATTGCTACAGGCACCGCAGACTATGGTGAAAACTGATGCCCAAGATACAGGCACAGGTGCCGCCATGCCGCTTGTTGCGCCACGGTCGATTATATGGCTGGATCAGGAACGTATTTCGATTGCAGGCATATCGCGTAATGGTACGCGTCTTCTGGTCAGTCTTGATGGTCAAAAATTTGCCGATGTGACGATTGATGATAAAGCTGGCAGTGATGACCGTGAATGGCAGGTTTCCGGTGCCGTTGATATGAGCAGATCACGCTTTGAAATGTTGTTCAATCTGCTTGATGCGAACAACCAGTCTGTTGCCACCTACAGACTGCCCCTTGTCACCAGTGATCTTAAAAAAGGCCTTGATGGCACCGATCTAGTTATCGTTCAAAAAGGCGATGCCTTGTGGCGTATTGCCTATCGCCGTTATGGTGAAGGCGTGCGTTATGTCGATATTGTGCGTCAGAATGTGGCGGCAATTAATGATCCTGACCTGATTTTTCCCAATCAGGTATTTGCTGTCCCAAAGTAATAGGAGTCAAATCACATGACGCCTTAACACGGGGATGTCATCGGCTGATGAACGGATGTGACTGATCTATGACGAACAGGCAAGATGATAATGACTAAAGACTCTACAACCGGATTTTTGGCATCAGGGCGTGGCATTTTTGCCCGTATCGCTGATGAAGGCTGGGTGTTTGTTGCTGTGGCTGGTGGTGTAACCATTATTCTCAGCCTTATATATTTGCCGCTTGGCGCCTTTGCGCTGGGCATTACATTGTGGTTTGCCCATATCATGCGGATGCCCCACCGCCAGCGTCCCGATAATGACTATGCGATCATTGCCCCTGCTGATGGAGTGATTGTTGATATTGCTGATGCTCATTACCCTTCAGCATCTGTGCCGCAGGATGATTTATCGGACAGAACCGGAATGGGACTTCGTTTGACGATCCGGACTTCTTTGGCAGATGCGCAATGGCAGTGCAATCCAGTCAGCGGTCGGGTGTTGGATAATTTGCTGATCCCCGGTCAAAGTAAGCATCTTGGCGGCGCAGATTTATTTGCGCATAAATCAGGTTTTGATGAGGATGTGCTGGCGGCAATCCGTGCTGGGAATGAACGCCGTGAAGTTCGATTTTTGTCGGAAACAAACGCCCATGTTACG
>JABJBD010000210.1 GCA_018668795.1 Candidatus Puniceispirillum sp.
GACGTCAATATGGCCTTGATAACAGCCAAGGATGATGCCGCTCTGGCTTTGCTCCGACATGATTGCGCGCATGTTATGGCTGAAGCTGTGTTGGAACTATATCCTGAAACACAAGTCACGATCGGGCCATCTATAGAAAATGGCTTTTATTACGACTTTCATCGCGAGACGGCATTCTCCGAAGATGATTTGGCATCAATTGAAAAACGCATGCATGAGATTGTTGATCGTGATGAAGCCATTATTCGTGATGTCTGGACACGCGATGAGGCTGTTGCGTTCTATGAAAAAAATAGCGAGCCATTCAAGGTTGAACTTGTGGCGGCCATTCCGGCAGAAGAAACCGTCACCTTTTATAAACAAGGCAATTTTATCGACCTATGTCGTGGGCCACATTTGCCATCAACGGGCAAACTTGGACACGCCTTCAAACTGATGAAAGTCGCTGGTGCTTACTGGCGTGGTGATTCAAATCGGCCCATGCTACAGCGAATTTATGGTACCGCCTGGCGCACGGAAAAAGAGCTAAACGCCTATCTACATATGCTTGAAGAAGCCGAAAAGCGTGACCATCGCAAACTTGGCAAACAGCTAGATATGTTCCATCTGCAAGAAGAGGCCGCCGGATCGGTGTTCTGGCATTCAAAAGGCTGGTTTGTCTATCGGGAGATTGAATCCTATGTGCGCCGTCGGCTTGAACAGGCTGGTTATGGTGAAGTGAAAACGCCTCAGCTTGTAGATCGCACCTTGTGGGAAGCATCAGGGCATTGGGATAAATTTCGTGAAAATATGTTCACCGCACAATCTGAAGACGAGCGAACTTTGGCGCTAAAGCCGATGAACTGTCCATGTCATGTACAGATTTTCCGGCAGGGTATAAAATCTTATCGCGACTTGCCGTTACGCATGGCCGAATTTGGATCGTGCCATCGCAACGAACCATCAGGGGCGTTGCATGGGATTATGCGGGTGCGTGCCTTTACTCAGGATGATGCCCATATATTCTGTACTGAAGACCAGATTACCGAAGAATCGGTAAAATTCTGTGCATTGCTGCAATCAATCTATGCAGATTTTGGCTTTACCGATGTGCGGGTGAAATTTTCTGATCGCCCTGAAGTGCGCGCCGGAGATGACGCAACATGGGATAAGGCCGAAAGTGCCCTTACCGATGCATGTAGCGCTGCCAAACTTGAGACAACACTGAATCCGGGTGAAGGCGCTTTTTATGGGCCAAAGCTGGAATTTGTTCTGCGTGACGCGATTGGTCGTGACTGGCAATGCGGCACCTTGCAGGTGGATTTTGTGCTACCTGAACGTCTGGATGCCGAATATGTTGGCGAAGATGGCAACCGGCACCGTCCGGTTATGCTTCATCGCGCCATACTTGGTTCAATGGAGAGATGGATTGGTATTTTGATTGAACAATATTCTGGGCGGATGCCAAACTGGCTTGCGCCTGTCCAGATTGTTGTTGCGTCTATTACTGATAGCGCGAATGACTATGCCGAACAGGTCGCCCACACTGCCGAGGCGATGGGTCTACGGGTGGAACGCGATTTTCGTAACGAGAAAATAAGCTACAAGGTTCGCGAACATAGCGTCATGAAAGTGCCTTTTATTCTGGCTGTTGGCGGCCGTGAAGCTGACGCTGGTACTGTTGCCTTGCGTCGACTTGGCTCGAATGACCAGACCGATCTGGATATGAATCAGGCACTTGAAATGTTGCGCGATGAAAGTTTGGCTCCTGACCTGCAAGGGCAATGATCCCGAATGCGAATCACCAGAAACCGGAACAAAAGTGGTAAAAATTAAAAAAACTGGCACAATCACGCTGGTTTTGTTAATAAATTCCTATATTACGGCGTGTTAAGGTGTTAACAAAAAAACTCAACGAAATTTTAAACGTCAATAAGCCGTAGCGTTTTGACAAAAACAGGAGAAGTTTAGATAGTACGTCCACATAGTAATGTGCCACCAGCACAAGATGGCCCGCGCGTGAATGGCGCTATTAGAGCACCACAAGTACGCTGCATTGATCCCGATGGCGGTCAGCTAGGGGTTCTCGACACCCGCGATGCAATTAACAAGGCCGAAGATTTCGGCCTTGATCTGGTTGAGGTTCAGCCAAATGTTGATCCTCCCGTATGCAAAATTCTTGATTATGGCAAATATAAATATGAAGCGCAAAAACGTGCCAATGAGACGCGTAAAAAGCAGAAAATCATCGAAGTAAAAGAAATTAAGCTCCGGCCGAATATTGACGAGCATGACTATCAGGTCAAAATGCGCGCTGTGAACAAGTTTCTGGGTTCTGGCGATAAGGTAAAGGTTACCTTGCGTTTCCGTGGCCGTGAAATGGCGCATCAGGAATTAGGCGCCATTGTTCTCAAGCGTGTGCGCGATGAAACCGAGGAAGTGGCAAAGGTTGAATCCCATCCAAAGATGGAAGGCCGTCAGATGATTATGGTCATTGCCCCAAAATAAAACAGAACTATCCAGCTTAACTAAGGGGCAAATTCATTTGCCCCTTTTTGCCGTAATTTTGAAATCCTTTAACAGCACTCTGCGTTCAGGTCGGTCAATATTGACCAAATCTGATTATAAAGAGCGCAGGTTAATTTGCGGTTAATGCGGGTGATTTGATGTGATGATATATTCCCGCATCAACAGGGTTGATTCCCCAGCGTAATCCGCCTATAAACGCGGCTTCGCGTTTGATGTCGCGTCCGGGCCTGAAACAACAGGGCATGCCCGGCCGGCTTATTGCCTGACTGACCGACCCTCGCTTAGGATATGGGGTTCATGATATGCAGGTCACCTTTATGAAGAAAGAGGTCAAAATGCCCAAGATGAAGACCAAAAGCGGTGCGAAAAAACGCTTTCGCCTGACCGCAAGTGGCAAAGTTCGTGGCTCGGCCGCGTTTCTCAGCCACAATCTCCGCCGTCGTTCCCAGAAAATGAAACGCAAAGCGCGTGGCACCATGATTTTGAGTGATGCCGATGCACGCATTGTAAAACGTTTCATTCCATACGCATAAGGGAGCTGATACATGGCACGCGTTAAAAGAGGTACTACTACCCATGCTCGTCACGGCAAAGTCATCAAGGCTGCCAAAGGCTATTATGGTCGTCGTAAAAATACATTTCGGACAGCTACGCAGGCGGTTGATAAAGCCCGCCAATATGCGTATCGCGACCGCCGGGTTCGTAAGCGCGAGTTCCGCGCTTTGTGGATTCAGCGAATCAACGCGGCTGCTCGTATTCATGGCATCACCTATTCACAGATGATGGGTGGTCTGATCAAGGCTGGAATCGAAATTGACCGCAAGATGCTTGCTGATCTTGCCGTGAATGAACCAGCGGCCTTTACCGCGTTGGTGGAACGTTCACGCGCGGCAAGCTAAGGTACGCTTCATACCTGAATATTCAGGCCGCAGCTTTGAACGTCGCCAGATCATTATTTGGTGGTTCAAGGCGGCGGCCTGTTCTATTTTGACCTGACTATTTATCGCCCTTGCTGTGATGATATAAACTTTGCTGGAACGGATATTATGCAAAATCTGGAAAGCCTTTCATCGGAAATTCTGGCAACTATACAGACAGCTGACACGCTCGAAGCGCTGGAAACTGTGCGTATCGAGTCACTAGGTAAAAAAGGCCGTGTTTCGCTGATGATGCGGGACCTTGGTGGTATGGAGCCTGAAGCGCGCAAACAGGCAGGTCAGGATCTAAACGTTCTGAAAGATACTATTGCCAGTGCGATTGATGCGCGACAGACAATGTTGGCAGACGCCGCGCTTGCCGAAAAGCTAACCGCCCAGCGCGTTGATGTGACTTTGCCATCGCGTCCACATATGGATGCTCGCTTGCATCCGTTATCACGCACGATTGAGGAAGTCGTCGCAATTTTTGCCGAAATGGGCTTCATCGTTGCCGAAGGCCCTGACATCGAATCTGATTATTATAATTTTACCGCCCTGAATATTCCCGAAGAGCATCCAGCACGTCAGGAACATGATACCTTTTATCTGCCGCCCGATGCTGATGGCAAACGCAAGGTGTTGCGCACGCATACGTCGCCGGTACAGATACGCACAATGGAAGCCAGCGAACCGCCTATTCGGATTATTGTGCCTGGGCGCACCTATCGCTCGGATCATGACGCAACGCATTCGCCGATGTTTCATCAATGCGAAGGGCTGGTGATTGGTGATGGTATCCATATGGGGCATTTAAAAGGCTGCTTGATTGATTTTTGCCGTACTTTCTTTGGTGTTGATGATTTGCCGGTACGGTTCCGCCCCAGCTATTTCCCCTTTACCGAGCCGTCTGCCGAAGTTGATATTGGCTGTTCGCGCGATGGTGGCGGTTTGAAAATTGGCGCTGGTGATGACTGGCTGGAAATTTTGGGTTCCGGCATGGTGAATCCCCGTGTGCTGGAAAATTGTGGTTATGACCCTGACAAATATCAGGGGTTTGCCTTCGGCATGGGAATCGAACGCATTGCCATGCTTAAATATGGCATTCCTGACTTGCGGACATTCTATGACAGTGATTTGCGCTGGATGCGGCATTATGGGTTTTTGCCGTTTGATGCGCCTTCGATTCACGCTGGCTTGGTCGGAGGAAGCGTCTGATGAAATTTACCCGTGACTGGTTATTTGACCATCTTGATACTGACCGTAGCCTAGACGAGATACTTGAAATCCTAACGATGCTTGGTCTTGAAGTAGAGTCGGTAACCGACCGTGCGGCGGCACTGGCACCTTTTACCATTGCCGAGGTGATATCGGCAGAACAGCATCCCAATGCCGACAAATTGC
>JABJBD010000058.1 GCA_018668795.1 Candidatus Puniceispirillum sp.
TGCAAAGAAAGCAAAATAGGGTATCTTGATACCTGAATGCTCCAGCACACCAGCCGACGCAAATAACAACACGAAATAAGCCCAGACAATGCCAGTATCACCAAGCGCGGACATGGTCAGCGATTTGGCAACAAAACCACTAAATAGTGGAAAAGCCGAAATCGACATGGCGCCAATGACACAGCAAACCATAGTAAATGGCATCTGCCGATAAAGACCACCAAGGGCTGAAGCCTTGATCGTCCCTACCTGATGCAGAACAGCTCCCATACTCATAAACAGCAGCGCCTTATAGATAATATGCACAAAGGCATGTGCTACCGCGCCATTAATCGCCAATTCACTGCCAATACCCACTGCTACAACCATAAACCCAAGTTGGTTGTTCAGGCTGAACGCCAAAACCCGCCGCAGGTCATTTTCAATAACAGCAAAAAATACCGGCAGTGCTGTCATCGAAGCGCCAATCCATATCAGATATTCTGTACCCGGAAATGCCCGTGCCAATGCATAAATCGCCAGTTTCGTCGTAAAGGCGGATAACGCTACAGTGCCCGTCGGCGTGGCTTCGGGATAGGCGTCCTGAAGCCAACCATTAAGAAACGGAAAAGCTGCCTTGATACCCAAGGCTATGAAAATAAACCAACTTGCCAGACTGCCCAGTTCCATTTTTTCAAACAGAATTGACTGCCCGTTTGCCGCCAGAATAGCCGCTCCACATAACAACAGAACGCCACTTGTTACCTGAAAGATCAAATAGCGCATTGACGCTTTGCGGGCGCGTTCGGTGTTGGATGCAAGGATCAGAAAAACCGACGTAATGGCGGTGGCTTCCCACCAGATGAAAAGCGTGATCAAATCACCAGCATGTAACGCCGCAATGGCCGCACCTGCATAGGACAAAGACGCTGTATGTTCCTGCCATTTCTGGTCATGCCAGCTATAGATAACGTTCAAAGCGGCAGCTAAATGGAAAATAATACCAAATGGCAAAGTCAACGCATCAGCACGATACAGGATCAACTCATAACCCATCACATGCCAGATCGCATGGATACCCTCGCCCGTGGATAAACCCCATGCAGATAGACCAATCATCACCAGCATCCATAGCTGGCGCGAAACATGGGGTATGAATGGCACTGCACAGGCACCAAGCAACATGATAATGCCGGGCGGCAGACTAGCGAACATGGTGGTCTCCCTCGGCATCTTCTTCATCAGCGTAATAGTGTTCGTCACGCATGATCAGACGACGTAGCAATTTGCCGACTTCAACAATGAAAACAAAAGCTATGAAACCGTATATCGCCGGAAACATGAAACTTTCTTCTATATGTGTTTCACCATGTCGATGCACAATAAATTCCAACACCAGCAAAATGGCGGCTATGACCAGCAAAAAGCGGGTAAATCGACTACCAAGCCGCGCCAGGTCCATCTGAACTTTTGAGGGTGATTTGGTCATGGCGACACCATCATAGACGCAAGATTTGCAAAAGGATCAACAAAGAAAAACAATAACAAGGATAACGCCGCCGTCACAACAGGCGGTATAATAACCAGCGGATGAAGCGTAATTTCAAGGTCTTTGATCTTTGGTTTGAAAAAGGCACGTGAAACAGGCTCAAGCAGATAATAGATATTCAATAGCGACGACAGACCAAGCACACCCAACACAAACAGCATACCGCTATCAACCGCACCAACCATCAAATAGAACTTTGACCAGCTACCTCCCAACGGGGGGATACCAATAATCGACAAAGCACCGAGGCAAAAAGCACCAAAAACCCATTTCAATTCAGGTCCCTGCCCGTCAAGATCGGAAACTTTGGTAACATGGGCGCATACATAAATAGCCCCAGCACAGAAGAACAAGGTAATTTTACCTGCAGCATGCATGACAATATGCAACGCGGCGCCCTGAACCGCTATGGCCGAAGCTAGCGCCGCACCTAACACAATATATGAAAGCTGACTGATCGTTGAATATGCCAGACGTGCCTTAATATCGTCCTTGGTGATCGCCACAAAGCTTGATGCCAGAATGGTGAATGAGGCAAGCCATACTAGCCAGTCTGAAGCCCCACTTGAGCTCAAGAAATCTGCTCCAAAAATATAGACAACCACAGTCAACATGGTGAAAACACCTGCCTTCACAACAGCCACGGCATGAAGCAGGGCTGAAACGGGCGTTGGCGCGACCATGGCTGCTGGCAACCAGCGATGAAACGGCATCAAAGCGGCTTTTCCAATGCCAAAGGCAAATAATGCCAAAAGATAAGGCGCGGCTTGTGGGCTGATAAAGCCTTCCAAAATGCCGCCTTGCTGGAAATCAAGCGTCCCTGTAGCCAGCCAGACCCAGATCACCGCTGGTAACAGCAACACCACTGATGTTCCCACCAGAATACCCATATATAGCCGACCTGCATTACGTGCGACTTTTGATTCCTTATGCGTCACCAATGGATAGGTGGAAAAGGTCAGTATTTCGTAAAAAATAAACAGCACCAGCAGATTGCCAGACCATGCAATGGCCAGTGCCGCATGCACCGCTACAGCATAAAAGGCGGCAAAACGGGTTTGCTGTTTTTCATGATTGCCGCGCATATAGCCAACCGAAAAGATCGCCGCCAGAATCCATAAACCTGATGCGACGAGGCCAAAAATGGCGCCAAGCGGCGTAACCGCAAATGTCAGTGAAATGCCATCGGCAAAACTGGCGACAACTAGGGTTGGCACATTTCCGGCCAGAACATCAATCGCCACATGTATGGCGGCAAATAACGTCACAACCGCGCCTATTGGGCCTGCTGCATCCCGCCATGTTGTGCGTACCGCCAGAAACGGCGTTAACAGTGCGACAATTAACGGTGCCAAAAGACCAAGAATAATGGCTGAGTCTGAAGACATCATCACAAGCCCGCTCCGATCAACGCCTTGGCGGCAGCATCTGCGCTTGTAACCATCCAGCTTGCATCAATGCCAAACCATAAATTCAGCGCCACCAAAATCCATAAAGGCATATAAACTGCCGGATTTTCATCAAGCTTTGGGGCGTTTTGGGCGGCTGGTTGCATCCACATAACCTCAATAATTTTCCACAGGTAAATCACTGATAGCGCGCTACTGGCCAGCACTATGGCAACCAAAAGGTAGCTGTCAGTTTCCAGCATCGCCCGTACCAGATACAGTTTCGATATAAACCCAGCTGTCAGCGGCAAACCGATCAATGACAGGCCACAAACAACAAACGCTGTCGCGGTAATCGGCATCCGATGTCCCATTCCGGTCAGGCTATTAAGGTCAACACGGTTTCGCATCGCTGTAAAAAAGCCTGCAACCGCCATAAACAAGCCACCTTTGATGATTGCATGATTACCGATATGAATGAAACCGGCGGCGACACCTGATTTTGACGCAAGCCCAAATCCCAAAGTGATATAGCCAATCTGTGCGATTGATGACTGGGCAAGTAATTTTTTAATGTCGGATTCATAAATTGCCATGATCGTGCCAACAAAAATGCCCATCACCGACAAGGGTATGATCACCATTGTTAACGCCGAACCAATCATGTCGGCAAAACCGCCAAATACTGTAAATATCAAACGCGCCAGCACATAAATCGATGCCTTTGTGGCAATCGCCGCCAGCAGAACCGATACTGCCGAAGGCGCATAGCTATAAGCGGCAGGTAGCCAAATATGAACAGGGAAAACAGCCGCCTTGACCAGAATACCTGCTATCATAAAGCCAAACCCAACGAATATGACAATGCTATGTTCAATCTCAGGCAACCGCAGTGCCAGATCAGCCATATTCAATGTGCCAGTCACCGCATAGACAAAACCGATGCCGATTACGTAAAAGGTCGCCCCTACAGCACCAATGATCAGATAATTAAAAGCGGCGATAAGGCTACGTCGGTCAGTTCCAGCCCCCATTGCAATCAATATAACCGACGATAACGCCGAAATTTCCAGAAAAACAAACAGGTTAAAAGCATCAGCGGTCATTACCAGACCTGATAATCCGCCGCATACAAGCAACCAAGCAGCATAGGTCTTGCCACAGTCAGCCTCTGCAATTTCAGCTGGTATCAAA
>JABJBD010000225.1 GCA_018668795.1 Candidatus Puniceispirillum sp.
AACAAGGAATTGGCTCCCCGGGACGGATTCGAACCGCCGGCCAAGCGATTAACAGTCGCTTGCTCTACCGCTGAGCTACCGGGGAATAGAGCCATATACCCTTTAGACTCACCGTAATCGGCAAATCCAAAGGCTTGGTGACGTGTTATACATCACCAACGCACAGATGCAAGTGTGTTTTCATCAAAATTAAACTGCATTTAACGTGCCATTTATATTGAAGAGTAAAATTCAGCTTATCGTTAGTAACTGGGTAGCGGCTTTTTGGATTGCGGTATTATCAAGCGCCCCTCCATCGATGGTCATTATGACGTCATGACCATGCGCGCGCGCCGAGCGTGTATAAGCTGGATCGTAATGCGTTTCTAATAAATCGCTAACCAAAGCATCCCAGTTACCGACTGAAGACAAGGTTTTCCAGCCTTTGACAGTTTCATGCCCATACCGTTTTACCAATCCATCAAATAGCGGTAATAACCGTTCTGGCTGGCTGGTCATATGATGGTAATCGCGTTTTAAAAAGGCGACGCGAGCCGAGAGTGATGCCGTGATGAGCACAGTTTTTGCAGTACGCATCTTTGCAAATAAATCCGCCGGAATATGAAGCTGCCCAATTTTATTGCTTTCGGCCTCGACAAAAACAGGACGTGCGCAATCAAACTGATCAAGGCAATATGCAATTTCTGATTCAAATAACCGCTGGGCCGGTTGATCAGCGTCCGGTTCAATTCCCAAAAGTGACCCACGGTGTTTAGCGAGGCCTTCAAGATCAATGACCTGCGCGCCTAAATCACGTGCCGCCTTTAAAATATGCGTTTTTGCAGTGCCCGTAACACCGCCAACCTTAATAACACGTAATGTCTGAGGTATCGTTTCAAGTTTTGCAAGTACGTCACGCCGATAGCGTTTATATCCACCATCAATAAGTTTTACATGCCATCCTATGTCGCTGAGAATTTGCGCCATGGCGCCGCTACGTTGACCGCCACGCCAGCAATAAACAAGCGGCCGCCAATCACGCGGTTTATCAGCCAAACTATCTTGTAAATGTGTAGCAATGTTCCGAGCCACCAACGCCGCACCAGCACGTTTGGCCTCAAATGACCCTGTCTGTTTGTACATAGTGCCAATATCGATGCGTTGCTGGTTCGTAAAGACTGGCAAATTAATGGCGCCTGGCAGGTGGTCGTCTGCAAATTCAGCTGGTGTGCGTACATCGATAGTCGAATCAAAATTGTCACTATGCCACCATTCAGTTATACGTTTTATAGGCGTGCCCATTAGCTGACACCGTCTGATGTTAATGTAATGCCAGTTGATTGATGCGATATGCGCCCAACTATTGCGGGTTGATGGCCAGTGGCGGTCAGTGCGGCCATAATTTTATCCGCCTGTTCAGGGTTAGCAAGCATCGCTAGTCCACCACTTGTTTGCGGGTCAAATAGCAATGCTGTCTTGTGCCTGTCAAATCCGTTGAAATCGAGACGGACAGCCGCTTGATTTTGAGCAGCCAGGCTAGAGACAACATTATCATTTGCCAGTAATTCTGCGCCGGGCAATGCAATAATGGAATCCGGATAAAGATAACAACCCATAGCCCCCGCACGTATTGCCAGATTGAGAGCATGTCGCGCCAAGCCAAATCCGGTTACATCTGTTACCCAGTCTATGCCATGTTTCATTGCTATGTCAGCCGCAACACGGTTGCTTTCACACATACTGTTGATTGATGATGTTACCCAGTCACCACGGGCTTTTAACTGCATATGACCTGCCATAACAATGCCTGTGCCAACAGGTTTAGACAATATAATGACCGCGTCATCTTTAACGGGTGACTTTTGAGCGTGATCAGGGCGAATGCCCGTCACCGCGAAACCAACAGATAATGTTCCATCTTCGCTAGTATGGCCGCCAACTAGCTTAACACCTGCCATACTATGCGCGAGCAATGCACCTGCAAGAATGTGGGTAAGCTGGTCAGTTTGTATTGATATTTTTGCTTGATTTAAATTAATAATAGCCAATGAATATAATGGTTTTCCTA
The DNA here is from genome assembly GCA_018668795.1 of Candidatus Puniceispirillum sp. GTDB lineage: Bacteria > Pseudomonadota > Alphaproteobacteria > Puniceispirillales > Puniceispirillaceae > Puniceispirillum. The sequence goes on from JABJBD010000225.1 coordinate 2,048, forward strand.
GTACAGCGTATATATCACTTAAAGCATGAACTGATGCTATTTGGCCAAGCTTAAATGGGTCTGTAACTATCTCTGACAGCATGTCAACTGACTGCACTATGCGCATATCCGGCGAGGGTGAGACGAAGGAGGCAGCATCTTCTTGCAAGCTATCATCAGGCATCAAATCAGGATCAGCACCCAAGTCAACAGCAATGGAAACCGCGTCACACATGGCGTTTTGAAGGGTTTCATGACCTGTCTTAGCACCGCAACCAAGGCAACGCATAGTACTGAAAGCGGGATCGCTATTTTTAGCTTCGTTTGTGTTTATGCCCTTTAAATGGTCTAGTTTGGGGGCTGGTGGCATATCAAAAGATTTGTATTTATCTATAAAGCGCTGGTCTATCCAGATTTTTAGTTGCCATAAAAAACGTGATTTAAAGCCAAATGATCCACGTGCTGCAATGGCCGCCCCATCAGATGTGCCGATTAACGCCAGATAATTTGATTGAGGTTTCCATGCGAGAAGGGATTGCTGCCGAATATAACGGAATAAATTATGCGCCAAGATACGCCCTGCACGAACGGCAAAAACACCAGCTTTTGGTCTTGAATACGGATGCAAGGCAGCAATATCACCGCTAGCAAAGATATAAGGGTGGCTTAGGGACTGTAAATTTTGGCCAACGCGAATGAAACCATCTTCATCACATTCTATAGTCGATTCGGCCACCCATGAGGGCGGCTTGACAGCTGATACCAAAAAGCAAGCATCAAAATCATAGTTTTGGCCATCGCTAGATGAAAGCGATCTGTTATGAATTTTGGTGACTTTAGTATCTTTATGGACATATGCACCAATAGCTTTCAAATCAGCTTCGATCAATTTGCTAGCACGTGGTGCCATTTGTGGCATTAAACGACTAGATCGGCTAAATAGCCGCATTTTTGGTCGTTCTCCAGTATCGGCCAGCCATCGTTTTGATAAAGCAAGTGCCAATTCGCACCCCGCAGCGCCGCCGCCAATGACAGCTAAATTTTGCTTTTGTTTTGTTTTTATCACCTCATCAAGACGGCGTTGAAACTGTGCAATCGGTTTTACCGGAATAGCGTGGTCAGCAGCGCCATCAATGACATCTAATGCAGGTTGGCCGCCAATGTTGATTGAAAGCACGTCAAAGCGAAGAGGGGGGCGATCATCGAACAAAAGGCGTTTATGTTCGGCATCAATACCCGTACAGGGGGCGTGAACTATGCGGGCATTAGCAAATTGTGCCAATTTAGCTAGGTCGATATGCAAGTCCTCATCGTTCCACACACCTTCGACAAAACCAGGCAACATCCCTGAATAGGGAGTGCGCATATCATTCGTTACAAGCGTC
>JABJBD010000113.1 GCA_018668795.1 Candidatus Puniceispirillum sp.
AGAAAATGCGGCAAATGGATAATGCGTTTAGACTAAACCCATCGGCCATGGTGGTGGATGGTTAAATATTATTATTAGCCTTCAAACAAACTAGGGAGATAAAAATGAATCGTAAGTCACTTCAAAAATCCTTGATTGGTATCGCTAGTGCGGCGGTGATTGGCGCAATGTCAAGCGGCGCAATGGCAGCAGAAAAAGTGGCAATTGGCACGCCGTCATGGACTGGCGCACAGGCTATTGCACATTTGATTCAAGCCGTGGTTATTGAGCGTATTGGTGGTGAAGCAACGTTGGTCCCGGGCAATAATGCGACCATTTTCCAAGCCATGGATCAGGGCAAGGGCGATATTGATGTCCATCCAGATGTCTGGTTGCCTAATCAGGAATCCTTTACCAACAAATACGTGAAAGGTGCTGGCACTGTTGCGTTGAGCGGAAATCATTATATCGGTAATCAGGGCTTTTGCGTGCCACGCAAATTTGCCGAAGAGAATAACATTACCGATATCGCCGATCTAGGCCGCCCTGACGTTGCTGCAAAAATGGACAGTGACGGCAATGGCAAAGGTGAAATGTGGATTGGCGCACCCGGATGGGCATCTGCCAATGTAAATGAAGTCAAGGTTCGTGATTATAAATTGATGAATTTCATCGAGCCAATTCGGGCCGAGGAAAGCGTCAAGACAGCACGGATCAAAGATGCGATTGCCAAGGGCGAGGGTTATGCGTTTTATTGCTACGAGCCACATGCGATCTGGGCAATGTTTGATGTGGTCATGCTGACCGAGCCAAAGAACGAGCCAGCAAAATACAAGATGGTTCAGCCGTCAGACTCGCCAACTTGGTTTACTGATTCCTATGTTGCCTCAAAAGATGCGCTAAAGCAGGTACAGGTGGCCTATTCAAAGTCACTGGCGTCACGGTCTCCGGCCATTGCCGAATTTTTGGCTAATATGAAGCTTGATGCAAAAGATGTCAGCACATTTGCCTTTGAAGTTGCAGGCAAAGGACGCGATGCAGGTGAAGTCGCCCGCGAATGGATTAAGAATAATTCCAAGCGCGTCGACGGCTGGCTTGGCATGTAGGTTAAACCAAACAAAATAATGAGGCGCCACTTTTTAACGTGGCGTCTCTTTTCATTGGCTGTGATTGATTTTCTTTAAAAATTTTTATGAAATAACGCCGAGCATCAGATTTTGTGCAAAATTTTGCAGACACGGAAATATAAACCCATGCAGGCTCAAACAAAAAAGACGCAATCCGCACAACAGGATGATGTTGTGATCAAGATTGAGAATGTGTGGAAAATCTTTGGCGATAACGCCGATAGCGCCATGCAGGCCATTCTTGATAGGGGGCTGTCGAAACAGCAAATCCTCGAAGAATATAACGCTGTTGTTGGGGTTGCGGATGTCTCGCTTGATATCCGTCGCGGTGAAATTTTCTGCGTTATGGGACTGTCGGGCAGTGGCAAGTCAACGCTGGTTCGGCATATAAACCGGCTGCTTGAGCCGACATCGGGCAAGGTGATTGTTGATAATGTCGATGTACGACAGCTTGGTCCTGCCGACCTTCAGCGATTTCGGAATCAAAAAATCGGTATGGTGTTCCAGAATTTTGGGCTTTTGCCGCACCGTTCGGTTCTGGCAAATATTGCCATGCCGCTGGAAATACGCAATCTTAACAAGAATCAGCGTATGGAGACGGCCGAACGAATTTTAAGCATGGTCGAGCTGGATGGCTGGGGTAATAAATTTGCCCATGAATTGTCAGGCGGTATGCAGCAGCGCGTTGGCCTTGCGCGGGCTTTGGCAGCCGATCCTGATGTGCTGTTGATGGATGAGCCCTTTAGCGCCCTTGACCCTCTTATCCGCCGGCAATTGCAAGATGAATTCATCAAGCTTGCGGCGGTGATGAAAAAGACCACGGTGTTTATCACGCATGATCTTGATGAGGCGGTGCGTGTTGGCGACCGTATCGCGATCATGCGCGATGGTCGGGTTATTCAAACCGGCACTGCAGAGGATATTATCACCAATCCGGTTGATGATTATGTGGCTGAATTTGTGG
>JABJBD010000159.1 GCA_018668795.1 Candidatus Puniceispirillum sp.
ATATCCATCTGGTTCAGCTCGAAATTGCGAAATGCACCAATGACCGCGTCAACCTGACCGGACATCAATGCTGGCGACAGTGAAAAGTTCACATTTATCAGCTCGATATCATCAACCGACACATCATAACGCCCCAGAACCGCTGCCAGCAAAGCCTCTTCAACACCGGCTACCGAAAATCCGATCTTACGATCTTTCAAATCGGCAGGGGTCTTGATAGGACCATCTTCCAGAACAAGAAGACAGTTCAGCGGCCTAGCAACCAAAGTGCCAATGCGTTTCAATGGCAGGCCTTCATGTATTTGTAGATGTAATTGTGGCTGATAGCTGATGGCGATGTCGGCCTGACCTGCGGCGACAAGCTTTGGCGGCGCAGACGGATCAGCTGGCGCAACAATCTCGACCTCAAGACCGGCATCGGCGAAATAGCCCTTTTCCTGTGCGATAATAAGGGGGCCATGATCCGGATTGACAAACCAGTCCAGCAATACTGTCATCTTGTCGGCGGCGATAGCCGGACTGCTTATCAGCAAGGCAAGAATAATAAAGGGTTTGAATAAAAGTCGCATGTTTAGGCTCCGTGGTTAATTAGCAGCAACGAGAGTGATCTCGCCGTGCCATTTGGGGTGAATTATGTACGCCGCCTGCCATGCCCGCAGACCTGACCGGCAGCATAAAACAACACGGCGATGCGCCGTATCGATGGGAAATTGCGTTGTGATATTGGCAACGTCGAAACGAAGGGCATTGGGTGTTACTGGAACGGGCGCTTCGTTTTTATCACGCAGATCGACAACAAAATCATCGTCTCTTATCTCGCTAGCATCAACAAAGCCATATGCTGTTTCTGGTTCGGGTGCATTATCAAAGCGGAAATGGCTACTGCGCATATTTCCTGCATCATACCGTATCAACTGGCCTAGCGGTGATGGTGAAAGCCCCAAAGCAATCGCTAATGCCATTTGTGCTTGCATGCTTCCCAGCACGCCAACAACAGGGCCCAGCACACCTGCGGTTGAACAGCTTGCCAGATTTTGTGGCAAATTCGGAAAGACAGCGCGCAATGACGGTGCCGTATCACAAAACCCGCCAACATAACCTACCATGCCGAGCGCCGAAGCGCTGATAAAGGGCGTTGCCGTATCGCGGCAGATATCAGACAAAATATAACTCGCGGCAAAACTGTCAGCGCAATCGAGAACAATATCTGCCGCCACCACCAGATCCGCCGCATTCAACGGGGTCAGCTTATGATTGATTGCAACGACATCTATATCTTTATTCAGGTTGCGACAAAATTGGGTGGCTAGACCGGCTTTTGACTGGCCAATCTGATCTTGGGTAAACAGGGTCTGTCGATGCAGATTGCTGGCTGATACAATATCATGGTCGATGATGGTTATATGGCCAACACCGGCACCTGACAAATAGGATAATACAGGCGCGCCAAGCCCGCCTGCGCCAACCACCAGCATTTTTATTCTGGCCAGTTTTGCCTGACCATCTGCTCCTATTTCGGGCAAAATCATCTGGCGGTCATAGCGGTCAGGCAACAATGTCATCGGGTCACCTCAAGCCAGCTTTTCAGGCGCGCTTCGGGATCGTCATTAAGTGTAATGTCAGTGACAACCGAGATAATATCGGCACCTGCCGCAAAAACACCTGCCGCGCGATCAACACGCATCCCGCCAATTCCGACCAGCGGAATATCGCCGATACGGGCTTTCCATTCGGTCAGGCGCGGCAGACCTTGCTGGTGCCATTTCATTTTCTTCAGAATAGTCGGATAGACCGGACCAAGTGCCAGATAATCTGGGGCCAGACCAAGGGCACGTTCCAGTTCACTATCATCATGCGTGCTAAAGCCAAGCTTGATGCCCGCGCGGCGCAGGGCACCCAGATCGGCGTCATCCATATCTTCCTGACCCAGATGTACCCAGTTACATCCGGCATCGATTGCGATCTGCCAGTAATCATTGACCACCAGCACCGCGCCATGCGCATCGCATAACGCCTTGGCATCAAAAATCTCACGGCGCACAATATCTGGCGGCGCATCCTTGATCCGTAACTGCACCTGTTTGACACCTAGCGGCAACATCCGTCGAAGCCAGTCGCAACTATCAAAAATCGGGTAAAAGCGATCAAGAATCATGATAAAAAGGCCTGTCCGATGACGGGGGTTGAGGGGCTTGCCATATCGCGTGGCTCCATCGGGTCGGCATTGGCGGCGCGCTGGCCAGCTATAACCGCCTCGGCCATTGCCATCGCCATTTGTTCAGGATCGCCTGCCTTGGCAACGGCAGTATTAAGAAGCACCGCATCAAACCCAAGCTCCATCGCGCGGGCAGCATGGCTTGGCAAGCCAATGCCTGCATCTATCACCATCGGAATGTCGGGGAAGCGTGCGCGTAATGCTCGCAAACCATATTCGTTATTCAGCCCCATGCCCGATCCGATGGGTGCGCCCCACGGCATCAATACGCCGCATCCTACCCCCAGCAGTTTTTCGGCAACAACCAGATCTTCGGTGCAATAGGGAAACACCTTGAAACCGTCATCGCACAGAATACGCGCAGCTTCGACCAGCCCAAAAACATCAGGTTGCAAACTGTCGGTATCGCCGATCACTTCCAGTTTGATCCAGTCGGTTTCAAAAACCTCG
>JABJBD010000054.1 GCA_018668795.1 Candidatus Puniceispirillum sp.
AACCAACAAATCATCTTGATGCCGAATCCGTATCATGGCTGCAAAAATTTCTGCATGATTTTCCGGGTACCGTCGTCACCATTACCCACGATCGCTATTTTCTGGATGAGGTTGCGGGTTGGATTCTGGAACTTGATCGCGGTGCAGGTATTCCCTATGAAGGCAATTATACGGGCTGGCTTGAGCAAAAGCATAAACGACTGGAACAAGAAGGCAAAGCGGATGATGCCCGTGTTAAGTCATTGTCACGCGAACTTGACTGGGTGCGTTCAGCGCCAAAGGCACGTCAGGCGAAATCAAAAGCCCGCATCAACGCCTATGAAAAATTACTTGCCGAAGACCAGCAACGCCAAACCGATACGGCCCGCATTACGATACCAGCTGGCCCCCGTCTTGGCGATATTGTTATCAATGCCGAGGGTATCCAAAAGGGATTTGGTGAACGCTTGCTGATTGATGATTTGTCATTCCGGTTGCCGCCTGGGGGTATTGTTGGGGTGATTGGCCCGAACGGTGCAGGTAAGACAACATTGTTTAAAATGATTACCGGCGTCGAAGCCACTGATGCTGGTACATTTACTGTCGGCGATACGGTCAAGCTTGGTTATGTAGATCAGTCACGCGACGCGCTGCCGAATGACAAAACCGTTTGGGAAGTCATTTCCGACGGGCTAGACGAGATTGCGCTTGGCAAGCGGACGATGGCGTCGCGGGCTTATGTTGGCCAGTTCAATTTCAAAGGTGGCGATCAGCAAAAGCATGTCGGGCAGCTGTCTGGGGGTGAGCGAAACCGTGTCCATCTGGCGCGAATGCTCAAAAGCGGGGCTAATCTGTTACTGCTTGATGAACCAACAAATGATCTGGATGTCGATACGTTGCGCGCGCTGGAAGAAGCGCTGGATGAATTTGCTGGTTGCGCGGTGGTGGTCAGCCACGACCGCTGGTTCCTTGACCGGATTGCAACGCATATTCTGGCATTTGAAGGTGATAGCCATGTTGAGTGGTTTGAGGGCAATTACGAAGCTTATGAAGCCGATAAAAAACGCCGTCTAGGTGCCGATGCAGAGCGTCCGACACGTATCAAATATAAACCAATTAGCCGCTAGTCTAGGCGGCATATCGGGTCATTATTCGTTGATTTTAGAGCGCATGGTATCAATCAGGGCTGAAAAATTGCCCTGATTCTTGCGAATGATTGCAATATTTTCGTTTTTCTGCGTTACCAGCATCGAGATATTTTCAATCTCAACATCCATAACCCTTGCAGCTCCATCTTCAGGCGTTGTCACACGCCAACTAATGGCAACGGGTTCTTTGGTCTTGGCTTTATCCGTAAATATGCCACCAACAAGCACCAGCTTTTTGCCTTTTGCTGTGCTTTTTGCAGCTGTGTATTCTAGCCCAGACAGCTGGTCAAAGTTACGCACAACTGTGCCAATCATGACCTGTCGCATGATATCGGTATATGTCTGGCGTTCGGTTGGTGTGGCTTTGCGCCAATAAGCACCAGCAGAAAACCGGGCGATTAGCGGCAGGTCAAAATAGGCATCTAAAAGATAGGTTACATTTTTTTTGCGCTTTTCAATATCATCTGAATCATTATCAAGAAACCCTTGCAAATCCAGCATCATATTGTCGATATGGGCTTCGGCTTTTCCAACTTGATTGTCGGCAAAGGCTGATGCAGACATAGCAAAAAACACCGCAAAGATAACAAAAATTCTGCTAAAGAAACGTCTTGTCATTACCCATCATCTCCAAAGAAATCTTCAAATTCGTCATCGACTGATGATGCGCCATCGCCGCGTAGTTGATCGCCAAGCAACCCGTTACGTTGCTGGTAATAGACCGAGCGTGTTCGCGCATATGGATCAAGCGCATTATATTTCACGTCATTGATTTCTTCGAAATTGGCTGCGCGGAAGGATACAGCCGTTGCTGGTATGCGTGCTGTCTGCCATGTCTGTAAAGGGGCTCCAGCGTCCAGAATTGAATAGGGGTTCAACACCATATCGACAACGCGTCCGGTCAGGCTGCGTGTAGTATGCGGCCCCAGAAAAGGCACCATCAGATACGAACCTTCTTCAATATCGGCGGCGGCAAGTGTCTGTCCAAAATCTTCTTTATGAATGGGTGTTGCATCGTCTCCCATCAGATCAACAAATCCCAGCGTCAACCCGTTAATGGCGAAACTCAGAACGGCAAGTCCAGCATTTTCATATTTACCTTGCAAGGTGGAATTGATTGCCGTGGATGGTAATCCAGCCCATGCCAAATGATGTGCAATAGCCGTTTGCCCGCCTTCGGGTACTGCTTTGCGATACTCACTGGCGACAGGTTCGATAACATAGGTATCAACGCCCATGTTGAAATCAAAAATGGCGCGGTTATCATTTTCATAGGTATCACGAACATCGCTACGCTGTTCTACAGGAACACTGGAACAGGCGGCAAATATCACAAGGCTACTGACGATAAGTAACTGTGAACGCATCATGTGAATATATCGGTTTGAACTCATGTTTAAATTCATAACAACTTTTAACCACTTTGGATAATAATGAGGCTAAGATACCGCAAACAATATTCGTGTCAAAGCGCGTTTACGACCCTGAACAAGATTTGCGAAGTAATCACAATGCTGGTTTTATGTTTTGGCGTCAAATATGTCGAATTAATGAGAAAAGCGACTTTGTAATATTGACCGGATAGCACCCATTTGCGAGTTTGGGCTTATGATGAATGATCTAAATCAAAATCCAGTAAGCCCCTGGTTAATCGGTCTCAATACATCCCAGTCTGACGCAGTTACATCCCTTCAAGGACCGCTTCTGGTCTTGTCTGGTGCTGGTACAGGCAAAACCCGGGTGCTGACATCGCGGCTTGCCGAACTTGTCGCTAGTGGTACAGCAAAGCCGTGGAATATTCTGGCGGTGACCTTTACTAATAAGGCCGCGCGCGAGATGAAAAGCCGAATCGGCGATATGGTTGGGCCAATGGTTGAACAGGTGTGGCTAGGCACATTTCACTCGCTGGCGGCAAAGATGCTACGTCGGCATGCAGATATGGTTGGTCTGAAATCAGATTTTACCATTCTTGATAGTGATGACCAGGTGCGCCTGATCAAACAGCTTATGGCAGCAGAAAACATAGACCCAAAACGCTGGCCTGCACGTATGGTCGCGGGGGTTATTTCACGCTGGAAAGACCGTGGTCTGGTGCCTGAAAAGATTACCCTTGCCGAGGCAGGTGATGTTGCAAATGGCCGCATGCAACAACTCTATAAGGATTATCAGGCGCGGTTACTGACACTGAATGCAGTTGATTTTGGTGATCTTCTGCTTCACATGCTGACCATTTTTCAGAACCATGCCGATGTGCTGGCTGATTATCATGGGCGCATCACACATATTATGGTTGATGAGTATCAAGATACTAACGTCGCGCAATATCTGTGGCTCAGACTGCTAACAGGACAACGCAATAACCTGTGTTGTGTGGGTGATGACGACCAATCAATTTATGGCTGGCGGGGTGCTGAAGTTGGCAATATTTTGCGCTTTGAAAGTGATTTTCCTGGGGCAAAAACCGTTCGGCTTGAAGAAAATTACCGATCTACTGGGCACATTCTGGCGGCGGCATCGACGGTAATTGCCCGTAATGAAACGCGCCTTGGAAAGACCCTTTTCACATCGGCGGATGATGGGGAAAAAGTGCGCGTCAATGGCTATTGGGATGGCGCCGATGAAGCCCGAACGATCTCCAGCCATATTGAATCGATACAACAGGCTGGGCATCATCTGTCACAGATTGCCGTTTTGGTACGTGCGGGTTTCCAAACGCGCGAATTTGAAGAACGGTTTATTGCCATTGGCCTGCCATATCGTGTTGTGGGAGCGCGTTTTTACGAACGGGCGGAAATTCGAGACGCGATTGCCTATTTACGGCTGATTGCGCAACCAGCCGATGATCTTGCTTTTGAGCGGATTATCAATGTTCCCAAGCGCGGTTTGGGAACAGCAAGCATTCAGGCGATTCATATTCAGGCGCGCGCCTCGCAAAAGCCGCTTCTGGCGGCGGCGATGGATCTGATCGAGACAGAAGAACTTCGCCCAGCGGCGCGCACAACCTTGGGTAATTTTGTTCAGGACATTGGACGCTGGCGCAAGCAGATTGGCACTCTGCATCAAGGTGATCTTGCACGAATGGTGCTTGACGAGTCAGGCTATACAACGATGTGGCAGATGGATAAATCGCCCGATGCTGAAGGCCGGCTTGAAAATTTGACCGAACTGGTCAGCGCGATGCAGGACTTTGACTCTCTTCAGGGGTTTCTGGAACATATCTCGCTGGTAATGGATGGTGATACAATATCCGAGCAAGGCGAAGTTACCTTAATGACATTACATGCGGCAAAGGGACTGGAATTTGATACGGTCTTTTTGCCAGGTTGGGAGGAAGGCATTTTCCCTAGCCAGCGCACTATGGATGAAAATGGCGCCATAGGTCTGGAAGAAGAACGCCGTCTTGCTTATGTCGGCATCACCCGGGCGCGAAAAAACGTCCATATTTCATTTGCCAGCAGCCGCCGGGTACATGGCCAGTGGCAGTCGGCCATTCCTTCACGCTTTGTGCAAGAATTACCTGCCGAAAATATTATCGAAGATATGGCACAGGGCATGGGCATTGGCCGTACGTCGCCAGCATATATCGCCGGTGCATCAGATATCGTTGGTCAACAGGGCTATGGACCTGGATGGCGGCGCATGGCTGACCGTCAGCAACAAGGCGCGGAAAACCGGTTTGTTGCCGAAACTAGTGGCGCGGGTTTTACCCGTGGTGATCGGGTTTTTCATCAAAAATTTGGCATGGGTAATGTTGTAAATGTTGAAGGTGACAAGCTGGAAATATCATTTGATAAAGCAGGACATAAAAAGGTTGTGTCCGGATTTGTGAGCAAACCATGACTACCATATATGCTGTCCGCCTTGACTTGCCCGATGTTACCGATGCAAAGGTCGTCGCTGGGTTTGAGGCGGTGTTTAGCGAGCTTTTGGAAAGCGAGGCAACGTCGCATATCCGGTCGTCGCAAGAGCGTTGGCATATTGAGGCATTATTTCTGTTCTCGCCTGATGAGGCTGTTATCACGCAATTACTGGCGCCAGTTTTTGCGCAACATCAGCTGGTGCCATGTGCTGTTCAGGTCGAACAATTACCCCAGCGCGATTGGCTTGCCGAAAATCGGGCATCATTTCCAGCGCTTCACATTGGCCGTTTCTGGATATATGGCAGTCATATAGGTGATGCCCCGCCGCCTGCCAGCTTGCCGCTTCTGGTTGATGCGGCACAGGCCTTTGGATCAGGCACGCATCCAACCACTGAGGGATGCCTGCGGGCCATGGATATGATTAATCGTCGCTATAGGGGGCGTGCCCCGCGCTTTACATTGGACATGGGCTGTGGATCGGCAATTCTTGGCATGGCCGCGGCAAAATTATGGCCATCCTGTCAGGTTATGGGCGCCGATAATGACCCTGTGGCTATCAAAGTGGCAGAAGGCAACCGGATACGTAATCAAATTGCCCCGACACAGATGCGGCTTGGTGTTTCGGCGGGTTTTTCTGGACGCTTGGTGCGTCAACATGGTCCTTATGATGTTATTCTTGCCAATATTCTAGCTGGCCCCCTGCGTAAGATGGCACCATCATTGATGCCGCATCTTGCTGATAATGGGTGGCTTGTTCTATCAGGTATTTTAAATCATCAGGCGGCAATGGTGGCACAGGCCTATGGTATGGTAGGTGCGCGCCTATGGGCAAAAATTCGTATTGGCGAGTGGACAAGTCTGGTCATGCGTCCACGACAAGCCGGACAGATGCCTGCGTTATGGAGGTCTAAATGACAGCACAGATTTTTAACCAGCGGCTACAGGCGCTTCGTGCACAGATGGATGCGCATGATATTGATGGTTGGGTGATTGGCCGCGAAGATATGTATCAGGGCGAAGAAGTTCCGGCTGGCGATGAACGTCTCGCCTATGTGTCAGGTTTCACCGGCTCGGCGGGCACCGCTATTGTTTTGGCTGATCGGGCGGCATTGTTCAGCGATGGCCGCTATAGTTTGCAGATGGAAAAACAGACCGATGCCGATGCGTGGTCATGCCATACCATGCCGGATGTTGAAATCGGTGCATGGCTGAAAACGCAGAAACTATCCGGTTTGAAAATTGGTGTGGATGCCCGGCTGATCACCCTTTCTGCCTTTGATAGATTATCGGCTACAATGCGCGAAGCGGGGTTATCGTTGCAAGCGATGATGCAGAATCCTGTTGATATGATATGGCAGGATCGCCCCATATCCGAGGCCAAACCAGCATTTGCAATGGCTGACGAAATAGCTGGCGAAACCATTGCCAGCAAGCTTGATCGGTTGACGGATCGATTGACAGATTTTGGATGTGATGCAGTTTTATTGTCACGTGCTGATGCTGTCAACTGGCTTGCCAATATCCGTGGATATGATCTTGCCTGTACGCCAGTGACTTTGGCATTTGCCCTGTTTCATCGCGAAAATGGTTTGATTATATTGTCAGATCGCCAGCGCATATTGCCAGTTCTCAACGAGCATATGGCGGTGGTGCCGCTGGAACAGCTTGATGAATTGTTGGTACCGCTTGCAGGGTGCGATTTTATGATTGATCCGGCCAGTCTGCCAAAAGCGCTATATGACGTGATTTCAGACAGTGGTGTCAATGTCGTCACGTCACCTTGTCCGGTGACAAAAATGAAAGCGCAGAAAAATCTAGCCGAGCTTGATGGTTTCCGCAAGGCGCATCAGATTGACGGCGTGGCAATGGCCGAGTTTCTGTGCTGGCTAGACCATACCGACGTCACCCAGATGCGGGAAAGTGCACTCGCTGATAAATTACTGTCGATACGCGCGGGTCATCCTGATTTTATAGCATCAAGTTTTGAGACTATTTCAGGCAGTGGTGCGAATGGTGCTATTGTCCATTATCGTGCGGTTGCTGGTCAGGATAGCGTGATCCAGAATGACAGCCTGTATCTGCTGGACTCAGGCGCGCATTACCGCTTTGGCACAACTGACATAACGCGCACCATTCTGATCGGAGAGGCTGACGCTGAAATGCGGCATGCATTTACTGCCGTTTTGCAGGGACATATTGCCTTGGCACGGGCGCATGTACCCCTTGGCACAACTGGACGTCAACTTGATACGATAGCGCGCACACCTATCTGGTCTGTTGGACTTGATTATGCGCATGGTACGGGGCATGGCGTCGGGCATGTTCTGTCGGTGCATGAAGGGCCTGCCAGCATTTCCAAACGTGGAAGCGTGTCAATATCTGCTGGGATGGTGCTGTCGAACGAGCCCGGCTATTATAAAGCAGGATCTTGGGGTATTCGCATTGAAAATTTGATTGCGGCTAAGGTAGCGTCACAAGATGGCTTTATCGAATTCGAAACGCTTACTATGGCACCGATTGATCGCCGGTTAATCGACAAAACAATGTTGTCCGAGGCCGACACTGTCTGGGTCGATATATATCATCAATGGGTGCTGTCAAAGATTGGCAGTGATGTGTCCCCACAATGCCAAGCATGGCTTATCAAGGCTTGTGCCCCTTTATGATGATGGCGCGTTGATAAGTGACCGCCATTCCTCTTCACTAAGAACATTGACGCCTAGCTCGGTGGCCTTACGGGCTTTTGATCCGGCATCAGCCCCAGCAACCAGATAATCTGTTTTTGCCGACACCGAACCGGAAACTTTAGCGCCAAGGGCTTCGGCCTTGGCTTTGGCTTCGGCGCGGGATATGCCTGCCAAAGTGCCCGTGAATACGACGGTTTTACCACTGACGGCGCTATCTTCGGATGGTCGCTCAGGTGGTAATATGGACAGTTCGGATGCCAAATCACTTACGATGTGCCGATGTGCGGGATCGCCAAAAAAACGGCTAATATCTGCCGCCATCGCATCACCAATCTGGTCAATATCAACAAGTCCGGCAATCGCTGACGCATGGTCACTTTCACTTTTTTCCGGATCCAGTACTGACATCATCATATCTAGGTCGCCATAATGCAGTGCCAAAAGCCGCGAGGTTGCCTGACCGACCTGACGGATGCCAAGCGCATAGATAAAGCGTTCAAGTCCAATCTTGCGCCGTGCATTAATTGAGGCAAACAGATTATCAAGTGATTTTTCGCCATAGCCATCCAGCGTGGCCAGATCGTCACGACGGGCTTCAAGTCGGAAGATATCGGCAGGCGTTTTGACCCAGCCAAGTTCAAGAAACTGTTCAATCTGACGCGCGCCCAGCCCTTCAATATCAAATGCATCGCGTGACACGAAATGCTTGAGCTGTTCGATAAGCTGTGCGGCACAAGCCAGACCGCCAGTACATCGGCGAACGGCCTCACCTTCGGGGCGGATAGCGTCAGATTCACAAATTGGACAACGATCCGGAAAGGTGAATATCTGGGCGTCATGGGGGCGTTTTTCGACAAGCACGCGGACGACTTGCGGAATGACATCGCCAGCGCGCTGGATAATGACATGATCGCCGATGCGAATATCTTTTCGATCAATCTCATCTTCATTATGCAAGGTTGCATTTGACACCACGACGCCACCAACAGTGACCGGCGTCAATCGTGCCACAGGTGTTAATGCGCCTGTGCGGCCAACCTGAATATCGATCTTGGTGATTGTCGTTTCGGCTTGTTCGGCTGGAAATTTATGCGCTAGAGCCCAACGTGGTGCCCGCGCAACTTGACCAAGGCGTTCTTGATAATCATGTCGGTCAACTTTATAGACAACACCGTCAATATCATAGCCAAGTGACGCCCGCTCGTTTCCGATGGCGTCATAGGTAGCCAACATTTCACCTAATGTATGGCAATGTTGCGATAATTCATTCACCGAAAAACCAAAGCCACGTAAGGCATGAAGAAATTCAGTATGCGTTGCGGCGACAGGGGCGCTGGCTTCGCCCATTGAATAGGCAAAAAAGGCCAGATTGCGCGATCCGGTAATGCTGGCATCCTTTTGCCGTAACGATCCGGCGGCGGCATTACGTGGATTGGCAAAAATCTTTCCGCCTTTGCGTTCCTGATCGGCGTTCAAAGCCAGAAAATCTTTCCTGTCCATATATATTTCACCGCGCACCTCAAAAATGTCTGGTGGTGTGCCATGTAATGTTTTGGGAATAGCGCTCACGGTGTAAATATTGGCTGTTACATCTTCACCTTCACTACCGTCACCGCGCGTTGCGGCTTGCACCAGATGTCCGTTCTCATAGCGTAAGCTAAGCGACAAACCATCGATCTTTGGCTCGGCGGTAAAGGCAATGTCTTCAGCCTCTCCTAGCGATAGAAACTTCCGAATGCGGGTCACAAAATCAGCAATATCTTCGGCGCTAAAGCCGTTTGATAGCGACAACATTGGTTGTGCGTGCCGTATCTTGCCAAAATTGCCAGAAACAATGGTGCCAACACGCTGGCTGGGGCTGTCGGGACGGATCAGGTCGGGGAACGCCGCTTCAAGGGTATTATTGCGTGTCATCAGCATGTCATAATCGGCATCGGAAATTTCCGGCGCGTCTTCACCATGATATTTGCGGTCATGATATGCAATGCGTTCTGCCAGATGCGCAAGCTCCTGTGCGGCTTCATCAACCGACATTTTGGTGGGGTCATCTGGATGATCGCTTGTCATAACTAACCCTCAAGCAAGGCGGTTGCTGCTGCCCGGGCTTCGGTGGTGACATGCTCACCTGACAGCATCCTTGCTATTTCTTCAGTGCGCGCTTCATGGCTCAGGGTTTCGGTGCCGCTAATAACATTATCACCAGTTACATGCTTGGCTATACGCATATGATTAACCCCACGTGCGGCGACTTGCGGTGAATGGGTGATAACCAGCGTTTGCATATGTTCACCAAGACGGGCAAGGCGTTCACCAACCGCCGCCGCTACGGCGCCGCCAACGCCACTATCGACTTCGTCAAAAATCAGCGTACGCGACGTATTGCTGTCTTCAAGTGCAACCTTTAAGGCCAGCAGAAAACGGGCAAGCTCACCACCAGATGCAATGCGGTCAATCGGACCTTGCGCCATGCCTTTATTGGTGCTGGCTTCAAAGCGCACTTGATCCATACCAAGCGCACCCCATTGGTCTGCGGGTAATGTGATGATTTGTGAGTGAAAGGTTGCACTTTCCAGCTTTAGGGGGGGCAATTCGGCCATAACCGCGCGATCCAGTAAAGCCGCAGCTGATGTGCGGGCTTTGGACACTATTTCGGCCATTTTGGTGTAATAATCACGCCATTCCCGTTCATTATCTGCCAATTCCGCCAACGTACCTGTCGAATCTTCAATCGCCGCTAGACGGCTGGCAAGTTGCTGATGCATCTCGGTCAGTTCATTGACATCACAATTATGTTTACGGGCTTGTTGGCGCAATTCATGCAATCGGTCATCGACAGTCTCAAGCCGGTTCGGGTCTGACTCAAGGCTTGACCCAATCGCGCTGATCTGGCTGATAGCTTCGGATAGTTCGGCATCGGCGCGATTTAGGGCGGCGATGGCATTATCAAGCGTATTACCAGCAAGCGATGCAGATTTTTCAAGCATGGCCATGGCGGTGCCAAGTCTGGCCTGCGCCCCGTTTTCATCAGTCAGCGCATGGTCGGCATGCGCCAATGTTTCACCAATTTTGCCTACATTGGCAAGCATGTCACGTTCACTTAACAATAACGCTTCTTCATCTGGTGCTGGGCTGAGCGTATCAAGTTGATTAACTGCATCTCGAAGCCATTCTTCGTCCGCACGCGCCTGATCCAGTTCAAGTTTGGCAGTGGCCAGATTACGCTTTGACTGCATCCAATGTGTATAGGCATCAGCCAATTTGTCTAACGTTTCCTGATGTCCAGCGGCGCGATCAAGCAGTGTGATATGGCGGCTAACGTCAAGCAAACCACGGCCTTCAAACTGCCCCTGAATTTCAACCAGCAAGTCTCCAGCCTTATGAAGCAAGCCAACTGAAACAGGAACATCATTAATGGTTGCGTTTGACTTGCCATCTGCTTTCAGCCGTCGTCGCAGAATCAATGTATCGTCAATCTCAACGCCAGCGTCATCTAGCACCGCCCAGACCGGATGTGCAGCATTAACATGAAAGCTGGCACTAACCTGCGCTTGCGAGCTACCTTGCCGGATCAGGCCAAAATTCGCACGGCTTCCCAATGCCAGTCCAAGCGCGTCAAGCAAGATTGATTTGCCAGCACCGGTTTCACCTGTCAGCACAGTCAGACCATCTTCAAATTGCAACGTAAGTTGCTCAATTAAGACGATATTGGTGACGGACAAGCTTTGAAGCATGATACGTTAATCGAAGATTTTTACGACGGACTCGGCAGCTCGTTCAAACCAGCCAGCTTCAAGTTCGCGTGCTGGGTTGTCACGCAACTCCAGCAGACGCTTCGTCCATACTGATTGCGGATAATTATAGATTGCAACTTCTTCAATACGCTCTGCTTCGGCAACTAGGCCAAGCGAAAGATAGGCTTCGGTCATGCGATATAGGGCTTCGGGCACCTGATTTGTAGTATTGAAATCTCTAACAACATTTTCAAAACGACGTAAGGCAGCACCGTAATGTTCTTTGCTGAGGTAAAAACGGCCTACCGCCATTTCTTTTCCAGCCAGATGCGAACGTGTCAGGTCAATCTTAAGCGTTGCATCACGAAAATATTCACCTTCGGGGAAACGCCGAACCAATTCTTCAAAAGCTTGCATTGCCAGTTTGGTCATTTCCGCATCTCTTTGCACGTCAACGATCTGTTCGTAATAGCATAGTGCTTTGAGATAATAAGCATATTCAACGCGCTCATCAGCTGGATTTAACTCGACAAAACGATCCAACGATGTGATCGCACGTGGATAGTTATTATCCTGATAAAATGCCCATGCCGCCATTAATTGTGCCCGCACAGCAAGTGACGAATAGGGGTGCTGGCGTTCGACTTCTTCAAATTTTGGGGCGGCTTTCTTGGCATTGCCAGTAAGGGCTGTATTCAGCGCATCATTATATAATTCTTCAACTGGGCGTTCGACCTGTTCCTTTATGTCAGGCGAAGACGAACATCCCGCAACCAGAAATACGGCACTTGCTAGAACGATCAGGGGTATATGCTTTACCAAAACAGGCTCCACTCATAGGCATCGGAGGCATTTGCCACCGTTATTGGGATACAATAGCGACTTGGTACGCAGGTGAAAAGAAGATGTTGTGAAAATTATAATGAGATTATCAGTTTATCATAAATGATAAAAAATCTGGATGTGATTAGCCGGATGGCTGGTTGGCTTAAACAGCCGCGGCGGCGGCAAGTTCGGGGATCACATAGGCCTCGGACTGGCTAGCTACAGCACCATCGCTTACGATCTGAAAAGCGGCCTTATTTTGCCATAGTGCCTTAATCAACATCATGCTAAGCGCATGACCTGGACGTGAGGCTGTGAATTTTCCACGCATTTGAAGGCCAAGCAGATAAAGATCACCAAGACAATCAAGTGCTTTGTGTCGCACAAACTCGCGTTCCATGCGCAAGCCGCCTTCATTTACCACGGTTCCGTTGTCAACAACCACGGCATTATTCAGTGATCCACCAAGTGCCAGACCTGCATTCTGCATGAGATCAACATCGCTTAGCTGGCAAAAGGTACGCGCTGTAGATAGTTCAGCCTCAAAACTGCCATCACAATGGATGTAATGCAGACTTTGTTTGCCAATTGCTGAATCTTCAAAATCGATTTCGACGTCAATTTCTAGTTGATCCGCAGGTTCAATCCGTGCCCACGCACCATTTTCCAGCATGACTTCAACAGGCTGGGTAATCACGATATATTTGCGGCGGACATTAAGTGTCTTTAGGCCAACACGACGAATCGCGTCAATTATTGGCTGACTGCTTCCATCAAGGATTGGGGCTTCACCTGCATCAACTTCGACTATTGCATTATCAAGCCCGATGCCGGCAAAGGCTGCCATGAAATGTTCAATTGTTTCCAGACCAATGCCATCAGCATTGGCAATCCGTGTGCATAAGCGGGCTTGTTCAGCATAATCGGCATGGGCAGGAACTGTTTGCAGACTTTCTTCGACATCCATACGGCGGAATTTGATGCCTGTTCCAGCCGCCGCCGGACAAATAGACGCATGAACAAACCGACCAGAATGAAGAGCAATATCTTCAAACTGTACTGTATTCGCCAGAGTTGTCTGGAATGGCTGGTTTATATACATAGGTTTTTTATTGTCCTGCGCGTTCAATTTATTTAGCCTTTTCAACATTCTTTTTGTTATTTCTAAGATCATAAAAAAGACCCAGATACAACCTACATAGGTACCTGGGTCTCTTCAAATCACATTTGGTTACAGATTGTAGCAATGCAACTAAATGTATGTTTTGCTTAATTCACCTGACGCCGCAAAAACGCAGGAATATCAAGTTCATCATCTGGTTGTTCCAACTGCGCGGCTGGTGCCGGATCAGAAGCTGGTTTAACAACTGCCGATTGCGGAAGGTCCAGAATGGAAGATGTCTTGTCTTCTGGCGCGTTCTTGGATGCCATATTTGGTTCACTTCGCTTCTGTTTGTCCTTTGTGTCGGGCTTTGATGACCATAATTCCGATATCTGCTTTATGATACTGGTTGGCCTAGGCGTCAGCGTTTCGGCAGCCTTTGGCACGCTAGCTTCATCCGGCATGGCGGTTGGTGCCGCCGGAATAAAGGTCTTACGTGGGGCGTCTTCGGCCTTGGCTTTCCCTTCGCTTTCCAGATCAAAACGTGGCATCAAGCGTGATGTCAGCGAGGCTGTATCAGACTTGGCGACATCTCCTTTTGCCGTTTCCTTAGGGGATGTTTCCGAAAGGGCTGTTTCAGTAGGCGCTGTTGCCACCGCATCCTGTGAAGTGTCACTTGCTGCTTCGACCGCGTCGGTAAGCTCTAGCTGGCTCTCGACTGGATCGCTGTTGGCCTGGATACTATTTACCTCGGCAGTATTATCCGTTTCGGATGTCACGTCGGCTACGGATGTGTCCTGTGGTTTGCTATCCACTGGATTTACTGCTTCACCATCAACTTCATTTGTCGCTTCATCGGCTTCCTTGGCAAGCGAATTGATTGACTCACGGATATTTGAAGTACTGGCAGATGATGTATCTGCATCATTTTTTGTGGTCATCTGTGTATTTGCCATTGGATTGGACATTGCACTTGCCATTGCATTCGCCTGCACCGGACTTGTTGTCATAGGTGGTGTCGGCATAGCCATCTGTGCGACCGTTGTTTCGGTTTTAGGCTGGCTTAATGGTGGTCTGGCCTTGGCACTTGCGGCATCAATGCCGGTGGCAACGACAGATACCCGCATGACGCCATCCAGTTTTTCATCAAATGCCGAACCAAAGATGATAACAGCTTCCGGATCGATTTCCTTGCGGATACGATTGGCAGCTTCATCAACTTCAAACAGGGTCATATCCATACCGCCAGTGACATTTATCAATACCGAACGCGCACCTTGCATGGTCGTGTCATCAAGCAGTGGATTATTAATCGCTGCTTCGGCGGCTTGAGTGGCACGGGTTTCGCCTGATGCTTCACCTGTACCCATCATAGCTTTGCCCATTTCACTCATAACGGCACGAATATCGGCAAAATCGAGATTAATCATGCCAGGCTTGATCATCAGGTCGGTAACACCGCAAACGCCTTGATGAAGAACGGTATCTGCCATATGGAACGCATCGGCAAAGGTTGTACGTTCATTTGCAAGCCGGAACAGATTCTGGTTTGGAATAATGATCAGTGTATCGACATAGCCTTGCAGCTCATCAATACCTGCATCGGCAAGCCCCATGCGCCGCTGGCCCTCAAATTCAAAAGGCTTGGTGATAACAGCAACCGTTAATATGCCTGCATCGCGCGCTGCTTTGGCAATCACTGGTGCTGCACCTGTACCGGTACCTCCACCCATGCCAGCAGTGATGAATACCATGTTACAGTCGGCCAGTTCAGCCATGACTTCTTCAAGGCTTTCTTCAGCCGCCGCACGGCCAATTTCTGGTTTAGAACCAGCACCTAGACCTTGTGTAATGGCGCCACCAAGTTGAATTTTTCGGCTTGCAAGGGAATGCGCGAGCGCTTGCCCATCGGTATTTGCAACCAGAAAATCGACACCTTGAAGATCGGCATTGATCATGTTGTTAACAGCATTACAGCCTGCGCCACCAACACCGACGACGGTGATACGTGGACGCAATTCCTGCATAGTTTGTGGAACAGATAGATTGATGGTCATGATAGACTCCCTTCAGTTTGGGTTGGCCTGGAAAAAGCGTGTATAGGCACGCCAAAAAGGGGCAGGGCAGCAACAGGCTGCAACGTCCCGCTATTAAGTTGCGTGTGACTGCGATAAACATTCATAAAGATAGTGATTTTCATATAACCGCTCCTTTCTCACAGATTGTCACGAAGCCACGCACCAATACGTTCAAATGGCCCGTATGACAGGGTGCGTGTCTGTCGGTCTGTCGGGTCATTTTCTTCTAGACGGCTGACATGCATCAGCCCGCCAATAGCTGCGGCAAATTCAGGGCCGCTATTTTCGTCAAGAAGACCATCGACACCTTGGGGCTTTCCAAGAACGACGGTTTTCTGCGTTGAATGGGCATATAAATCGGCAAGGCCGGTAAGCTGGCTGGCCCCACCTGTTAAAAGCAGGCGATTGCCCGCAGCATGGTGCATATGCGCTGTCTGTATGCGTGATGTCAGGAGCTCGATAATTTCTTCGATGCGGGGCCGGATGATTGCGCTTAGCAGATTACGCTCGATGCTTTTACCATCGATTTCGATAGTGTCGCCTTGCGTCGGCATGACGATGTTATCGCTATTACCGTTACGCATGACCTCACTTAATGACGCAGGCGGTGTGCCGCTCAACTCGGTAGGCATGACCGATCCATCAATCGCTTTGATCCGTTCGGCATCGGCAACAGGTAATGACAGGATGCGCGCAATATCTGTTGTAACGCGATGACCGCCAACGGGCACCGTATCGACATAGATCAACTTGCCATGCATGAAAATCGAAATTGATGTTGTGCCGCCGCCCATGTCAATGACGGTGCCGCCAAGGTCACGTTCTTCTTCACCAAGACAGGCAAGTCCGGCGGCGTAACCAGCATGAATGAAACGGTCAACATCCAGATGATTCAGAATCAGTGCTTCACGGAAATTGGCCAGGCTTGTGCGGGCACCGCTGACAATCGTGTAGTCAACCGAAAGCGAACTGCCACGCATGCCGCGTGGGTCGGCAATACCGCGCACCTCGTCAAGGTCATATTGCAGGGTCTGCAAATGCATTGCCTGATGTGTGTCTGGCGTATCGGCATCATTTTCGCGCGCCATCAATCTTTGCATGTCGCGGCGGCGCACAGTCTTGTCAGACAAGGTCAGTGACTGTTTGCCAAGGCGCGAAACGGGCATTCCACCCGGAATAACAACACTCATTGACTGAATCGATGTGCCAGCATCGCGTTCGGCAGCATGAACTGTTTTGCCAATTACGGTGCTTAACTGTTCCAGATTGCTAACTTCGCCATGCCGCATGCCGGCTGACGCATGCATACCCTGTCCCAAAAGCTGGACTTTGTTTTTGCCGTCGGTCTCACCAATCAGGCAGGTGACTTTGGACGATCCAAGATCAAGCACCGCAAATGGTCGGCGTAATGCGCTTTGTTTGTTCCGCAAAATCATGTGCTTTTTCCCTTTCCGCGAACCGGAATATTGGGCTCGACAATTAACTGTTCGGGAATACGCAGATCGATAACGGCCAGATCACGATTGATGATCTGTTTGCGTCTATCCATTACCGCCAAGCGTGACCATGCCTGACGTGGTTCAACTTCAGGAAGGCGAATTTCAATGCCATTGCGCAGGTGAACATCCCATCGGCGTCCTGACTGAAAACTGATTGCCCATACTTCTGCGAATAATTCAGGCTCGGTTTTCAGAACAGACAATATCTTGTCGGCGTGTACTGCTGATCCATTGCCTGCCACAACAGGAAGATGCGTAAAGTCGCTGGCTTTGGCATCATTGATGATAACTCCATGCGCGTCGATAAGCTGATGCCCGGCTACCGTTTGCAAAAGCCCCATCGGCAGGCGCTCACGGATTGAAATACGGATGGTCGATGGCATCCGGCGTTCAACGATCACGTCTTCTACCCAACCAATATCACTGACGCGTTTATGGACAGCATCGATATTTATGCCCAAAATCGGATCGCCAAGGTGTAAATCAGTGGCAGCCATCAAAATGTCTTTGGGCGTGTGCGCGCGGCCACGAACCTGAATATATTGTAAATTAAGTCCGGCCTTGCCTGTAGCCAAAAGCATATCGTTAATCAAACGCTCGCGATCCATGTAACCAAGCGTTGCTGTCGCGGCCAGCGTCAAACCAACAAACCCAAGAAACAGCGTTTTCACCCGGGGCAGGCGGGTCTTGCTGGCAGGCGTCTCACGTCGCAAATTTGTGGCTTTGGCCTTATCTGCAGTCACGGCACTGGGCTTCGATATTAATCGTCGCATTGAGCTGTCTCCAATAGATGATTGACCAGTTCTTCACCTGTCATGCCGACAAAGCGCGCCTGTTCAGGCACCAGTGAGGTAGCTGTCATGCCAGGCTGGGTATTGATTTCCAGCATGAATAGCTGATTGGTTGTATCGTTCCAGCGATAATCAGCACGGATGACACCGCGACATCCAAAGGCACGATAGGCGCGTTCCGCCCAGTCACATGCCTGCAAGGTCACATCTTCGGGAATGTCCGCTGGCAGAACATGTTGTGATCCGCCCGGGGCATATTTGGCGTCAAAGTCATAAAAGCTATTTTCCGAAGTGATTTCGGTAACGCATAAAGCGGTGCCTTCCAGAACCGAAACGGTCAGCTCACGCCCCGGAATAAAGGGTTCGCACAATAATTGGGTATCGGTTTTCCACAGGCTACGTGCTGGTGCCTTGTCACCATCCTTGACTATAACAACACCAAAGCTTGATCCGTCATTAAGCGGCTTTATCACATGCGCTTGCATGGCATTTTCGGGATAAACGTATGTGTCTTCAACCAGTGGCAATGTCGCTGGGACTCTAATGCCACATGTGCTCATGATCATTTTGGCCAGCACCTTGTCCATTGCCAAAGCCGAAGCCACAAGACCGCTATGTGTGTAGGGAATATTCATAATGTTCAAAAGACCCTGAATATTGCCATCTTCACCCACTTGCCCATGCAAGGCGTTAAAGCAACGATCAGGCTTCATTTCTGCCAGCTTTTCGGCAATATCACGATCAACTTCGACTTCGATAGCATCCCAACCAGCCGAACGTGCTGCCTGTCCGCAGAAACTTGCAGACACGCGACTAACTGATGCTTCGGATGTCCAACCGCCCATCAGAACGGCAACGCGACTAGGATGCGCACTCATTGTGATGTCTCCTGATGATTAATGTCGGTAATGGAGCGACCAATACGCCGGATTTCCCAGCGTAATTCAGGGCCGCCAGATGCCAGTACGCGCGCGCGCACGGTTTCGCCAAGGGTTTCGATATCTTCGGCAGTCGCGCCACCATTATTAATCAGGAAATTACAGTGCTTTTCGGATACTTGTGCCGCGCCAACCGATAGCCCGCGACAGCCTGCACGATCAATCTCCTGCCATGCCTTGCCGCCATCCGGATTGGCAAAGGTGCTACCACCAGTGCGAACCCCGCGCGGCTGGGCATCGCCGCGGCTGGCAACTATCTCTTTCATACGTGCGCGGATTTCAACAGTGTTTCCGGGGGTCGCTTGCATACTGGCCGATGTGAATATCCAGTCAGCAGGAGCATCGCTATGCCGATAGGCCATACCCATTTCGGTTGGGGTGGCACTGATAGGGTTGCCAGCACGGTCAAAGCCATAGGCGACTGTTGTTATATCCTTGAATTCAGACCCATAGGCACCAGCATTCATGCGTAAACCGCCGCCAACAGTGCCCGGAATACCAATCAGAAATTCAAGCCCGGTTAATCCTGCTTTTGAAGCATAGCGTGCAACCTCGGCATCAAGTGCGCCTGTCTGCGCGGTCACAATCGTGCCGTCATGATGAATGTGATTCATATGGTCGGTTAGCTTGATGATAACCCCGCTAACACCGCCATCGCGTACCAGCAAATTCGATCCGGCCCCAATCGGCAAAATCGGAATATCAACATCGCAATGGGCCAGAAAATGTGACAAATCATCTTCGTCACGCGGGCTGAAAATCACATCAGCCGGACCGCCAACGCCAAACCAAGTATGTGATGACATGGCGTCATGAATGGCGTAATCGCCGCGCACTTTGGGAAGACGTGTAATCAAATCGGTCATGTTGATCTCTCCCGCAATGCGTCAAGTTCGGCTGGCAATGACGCTGCCCAACTGGTGATATCCCCAGCACCAAGGCACATGACAAGATCGCCTTTGTTGGTGCGGCTCAGAATTTCGCGTGCTAACGCCGACTGACTTTCAAGCGCCGCTGGTCCCTTATGTCCATGATCACGAAGCCCTTCGACAAGCGCGGCTTTGTCGAAACCCTCGATTGGTGTTTCTCCGGCGGCATAGACATCGGCAACTAGAACCTCATCAGCGTCATTGAAACATCCGCAGAAATCGGTAAATAGATCAGCCAATCGGCTATAACGATGTGGCTGGACGACAGCGACAAGCTTGTTGCCACCGCACATCATCCGGCCAGCCTGCAAAGCGGCCTTTATTTCGACAGGATGATGCCCGTAATCATCAATGATGGTAACACCTGCGCTGACACCCTTGGTTTCAAACCGGCGGCCAACCCCGCCAAAAATAGCCAGCGTATCTTTGATTTTTTTGGCATCAATATTCATTTCCAGCGCGACTGCAATCGCGGCTAGACAGTTCTGGACATTATGATCGCCCAACATCGGGAACAGCACATCATCGATCCGCTCCATGTCACCAACAAGCCGATCAGACAGCTGAACGTCAAACAGCATATTGCTACCCTCAACCCGCAGATTTGTTGCGCGGACATCGGCATTGGCTGACATACCATAGGTAATAACACGGCGATCTTTGATATGTGCCATCATGCGTTGCACAGCAGGATGGTCAATGCACAGTGTGGCAAATCCATAAAAGGGTATAGACGAAACAAAATTCAGAAAGGCGGTTTCAAGCGCTTCAAAACTACCATGATGATCAAGATGTTCGGGATCGATATTGGTAACCACGGCGACTGTAGGTTTTAGTTTGGCAAAAGAGCCGTCACTTTCGTCGGCTTCGACAACCATCCATTTGCCTTTGCCAAGTCGGGCATTGCTACCCCAGCCAGTAATAATGCCACCATTGATAACAGTTGGGTCAATCTGTGCGCCATCTAACAAGGTCGCAACCAGTGATGTCGTTGTGGTTTTGCCATGCGTTCCGGCAACGGCAACTGACCAGCGCAAACGCATCAATTCACCCAGCATTTCGGCGCGATGCACAATCGGCAGAAACCGCGCCCGTGCTTCAACCACTTCTGGATTGTCAGCTTTAATCGCTGTTGATGTCACAATCAAAGATGCGTCCCCCACATTTTCGGCATTTTGACCAATCATCACCGGAATGCCTTGCGCGCGCAGACGTTTCACATTGGCATTTTCCGACATGTCACTGCCTTGAACCGAATATCCAAGCTCGAATAGGATTTCGGCGATGCCGCTCATACCGATGCCACCGATGCCGGTGAAATGCATTGTGCCGATGGATAGAGGTAACTCGCTCATATCGCAGCTCCCTGATTAGATGATGCGGAAGCGGAAAATGTCTTTCCATTGACACAGGCTTCGACCATATCGGCGATGTTGGCTGCCGCGTCTGGTTTGGATAGCTGTTTGGCCTTGCTGGCCATATCAGCACGCAAGCCTTGGTCACCAAGTAAATCTGCCAGATGCGTCGCTAAATTTTTGGCATCAAGACCAACTTCGGCAAGGCATAGGCCACCGCCCAGATTATGCATCTGCATGGCGTTTTGTGTTTGGTGGTCATCCATGGCATGCGGAAACGGAATGAAAATTGTTGGCGCGCCTAATGCGGCCAGCTCGGCAACCGATGAAGCGCCCGCCCGACTGATAACCAGGTCGCTTTGGCGAATATGGGCGGCGATATCGGCAAAGAAAGGTGCGATCGTGGCGCTAACGCCCATATTGGCGTAAACAGCGTCTAATGTCTCAATCTGATCAATGCGGGCTTGTTGCGTTATGGCCAGACGCTTTTTCAGGGCTTCAGGTAGCAACCCGATGGCCGTAGGTACAAGCGTGGCAAAAATAGCCGCGCCCTGCGATCCGCCAAACACGGCCAGATGCAGTTTGTCATGCGCTTGTCTGGCGGCTGGCTTTTGTGTTTTGCTGGAAATGCTGTCCTGATGAAACGCATCACGCACCGGCATGCCGGTGACTTTGACATGTATATTATCAGGTAGATTTCGTGTGCCGTCCCAGCTTAGTGCCAGATTACCAGCGCGGCGTGCCAGCAGATGGTTAGCTCGCCCTAAAAACGCATTCTGCTCATGCAGAATACTTGGTATGCGCAATAACCCACCTGCAAATAACGGCGCAAAGGATGGGTAGCCGCCAAAACCGATAATGGCAGCTGGGCGGCGCAAACAGAAATGAAGCAGACATTGCGCGGCGCCAAAGCCAAGCTTGAAAAGCGCGTTCACGCGGCGGATGATCCCGCGCTGGAATGGCGAAGCGCTGGCAATCATTGTGATGCCAAGCGCGGCTGATGATGCGTCCAGATGGCTGGCATTAGCGATTTTTGCACCGCGTCTATCGGTGAAAAGCTGTGTGCGATAACCACGGGCGCTCAGCGTCTCGGCAACTGCCATTGCTGGAAAAACATGCCCGCCAGTGCCACCTGCGGCAAGACAGATCAAGGGCTTGTTTGGCGCAGCAAGGCGGGTCATAGCTGATCCCCCCGTGCAAAACTATCTGCCGCCGTCCGCTTGCGGGTAAGCGCTAGAATCAATCCCATCGTCAGACTGCTGGCAAGCAGCGATGATCCGCCATAGCTGATAAAGGGCAAGGTCATGCCTTTGGTAGGAATAAGATCGACCGAAGATGCCATATGGATGCATGCCTGTACGCCAAACTGCATAACCAGACTAGAGGCCGCAATAAGACAGAACAGGCCTTCGCCTGACATCGCGCGGGTAAATCCACGCAGAACAATAAACGCATAAAGTCCCAGCAGAATCAGACATGCAATGGCACCATATTCTTCGGCAGCAACAGCAAAAATAAAATCTGAATGGGCATCAGGCAGGTTCAGCTTCACCCGCCCATCGCCAGGGCCAACACCAAAGAAGCCGCCTTCGGCAAAGCTTTCACGCGCCCGATCAACCTGCCATGATCCTCCATCAAGGAATTTTTCCACTCTTTTTTGCACATGATCTAGATTTTGATAGGCGATATAAAAGGCGATAGGCGCTAGGGCGACAGCACCAATAACGAATAACAGCGGCATGCCGGCCAAAAACATCTGAAAGCCCCATGTCAGCGTAATCACAACAGTCATGCCGATATCAGGTTGTAAAACCAGAATAGTCACAAGTATCGCCAGCAATCCGGTCGAATAAGCCCAGCCCGGAAAATCCTGTCCTTCACGCCACAAGGTCAATAACCAGGCTGAAACAATGGCAAATAACGGTTTGGCAAATTCTGACGGTTGCAGATTAAAGCCTGCAATCGATATCCAGCGTGTTGCACCCTTGATTTCGCTACCAGCGACAATCGCTAGAACCATCAACCCAATGACGCCGATCATGCCAATAAGGGCTAGCGCCCGTATTGGTCGCGGCTCTAGCAGGGAAACCCCGAAAATTATGGCTACTGCAGGTAACAGATACATCACCTGACGCACAATGAAATGCTGCGATGGCAAATTGATAAGATTAGCCACAGCAGGCCCCGCCGCCATCACCAGCAAGGTGCCAACAACCATCAGAATTAAGGCGCAGGCAAGTAACCAGCGATCAACAGTCCACCACCATACCCCGACAAGCGAGCGATCTGTGCGATCAAGCATGAGCACCTCCCACAAAGCTGGAAGGTGTGGCGCAAAGTGTGGCGGCTAATGCGGCAAAAGCATCACCGCGAGCTTCAAAACTGTCAAATTGGTCAAAGGATGCGGCCGCAGGTGATAGCAGAATATGTGCCGCACTTGTTGCGCTTTGGGCATCGGCAAAGGCGGCATATGTCGCACTGTTCAGGTCATGATGGATCTCAGTGGTGCATTTACCAGCAAGCTGGGTCGCAAACAGATCAGCAGAAGCGCCAATCAGATAGGCTTTTTTGACCGCGCCAAGGGCGTTGCCAGCCGCGCCAACACCGTCATCCTTGGCCAAGCCGCCAGCAATCCAGTAAATACTGTCAAAAGCCATAAGCGCTTTGGCCGCGGCAACGCCATTAGTTGCTTTTGAATCATTGATAAAGCCGATATGCCCGATCTGTCCCACAGGTTGCAGACGATGCGGCAGACCAGCAAAAGACGCCATCCCCGCATCAATTATGCTCTCTTCATAGCCGATCATACGCATGACAGTCGCCATGGTGGCGGCATTGTGGGCATTATGCACCCCTTTGAGGGCAGGGGATGCGTCGCGGCCTTTGGGTGCTTCGGACGCCGTGACTGTTGTCACCGTTACCTTGTCGGCGACTGGCACGGTGGCAAAATCACGCATATAATCATCGTCACTGCCCAGAATGACATGGCCACCAGCGCGTGTGGCCGTAACCATCAGCCGCTTGGCCGCGACATAACCATCCATGCCGCCATGCCGATCAAGATGATCTGGCGTTATATTCAGCACGACACCAAAATCAGGCGCCAGAGATGGCGTCGTTTCAAGCTGATAGGATGACAGTTCGAGAATGATATAACCACCGGTGCCGGGGTCTTTCAGCGAACAGGCGGCATCTCCAATATTACCCCCGACAGCGACCTTTGCGCCAGCCTTGGTCAGACAATGGCCAAGTAGCGCGGTACAGGTTGATTTCCCGTTGGTGCCGGTAATGGCAATCAAAGTAGCGTCACTTTTGGCGCGCAAGGCCAGCTCGACTTCGCTGATGATGGGAATGCCAAATGTGGTGGCTTTGGCCGCCGCTGGATGCGGCTTGGGATACAGATGCGGAATGCCGGGGCTAATCACCACCGCATCCAGTTCATCCCATGGCCAGTCTTGCCAGCCCTGCCAGATAAAATTACTGCTGCTGCATCCAGACGGCGTATCTTTAGCGGCTTTATCGTCATGGGCATATGCAACCGCACCTGCCGCCGCCAGTGCGCGGGCAGCCGCAATGCCGGAACGACCAAGGCCTAAAAGCCCTATGCGTTGTCCTGACATGTTGTGCGGTATCATCATCCCTATCCCCTAACGCAGCTTCAATGATGACAGCCCGGCGATGCCAAGCATGAAAGCAATGATCCAGAAGCGGATGACGATGGTTGATTCTGCCCAGCCTTTTTTCTCGAAATGATGATGCAGGGGCGCCATCAGGAAAATCCGCTTGCCGGTGAGTTTGAATGAAGCAACTTGCAAAATGACCGATGCTGTTTCGAGTACAAAAAGACCGCCAGCAATGGCCAGAACAAGCTCATGTCTGGTGGCTACCGAAATCGCACCAAGCGCGCCGCCAAGTGCCAGCGAACCTGTATCGCCCATGAACACGCGGGCAGGGGGGGCGTTAAACCATAAAAAGCCTAGGCCAGATCCAATAAGCGCACCGCACATAACGGCCAGTTCACCTGTGCCAGGTATGTAATTGATTTGCAGATAGCTGGCAAAATTCACGTTACCAGACAGATAGGCGATCAAGGTAAAACAGCCCGCTACGATCATCACCGGAACAATGGCAAGGCCATCAAGCCCATCTGTCAGATTCACCGCATTCGATGCCCCGACAATCACGATCATGGCAAAAGGCACATAGAACAGCCCAAGCCCAACAATTGTATCTTTCAGAAAGGGCACCGAAACACCATAGCGAACGTCACTTGGTGAAAGTTGAATGAAGATTAACGTGGCAAAGAAACCAACAATAAGCTGAAGCCCCATCTTCATGCGCGCTGACATGCCCTGATGCGAACGGCGCCGCAATTTCATCCAGTCATCAAC
>JABJBD010000043.1 GCA_018668795.1 Candidatus Puniceispirillum sp.
CGCGCCCGTGCCAGAGAAACATCACGCTTTCACGATACCAGGCTGGAGCCTTTGTTGCGGGGCTGCTTTGCGCATGTGGCGCCAGCGACCCGCGATCTGGAAATTGTTTCGGCAAATCTGAGCCTGTTGGAAAAACGACTTGGTCAATTGGCGTTAATGGTGGCGCCATCGCCGCTGTTATTTGGCGATCAATTGACCATAACCGATTGTGGTTTTGTGCCCAGTTTTGCCCTGATGAAAACGCTGTCTGGGGTTTTTGACTTTGATCTGAAGATGCCACAAAAGCTGGCCGATTATGAATCGGCCTTGACCGCGCATCCCTCAGTTGCGGCGCATAACACGGCTTATTACGCGGCGCTAGAGGCCTGGGTCGCCAGCAAGTTTGCCTGATCATCGGCCCTAAAGTACAAATCGTTAGTCATTAAGTGACAGATGCTGTCTCACCCGAGATTTACCCGAGATTTACCCGAGATTTACTGTCTAAAGACGGTTCTCGTGTCTTGACGCCGCCATGCCTGACGCTGTACCGTTTCACTTTATGTATGCACATAATGCGCCTGTCCGATTTGTCGGCGGTGCACAGCACGAGGAAACAGAAATGAGACATTATATCAAATCCGCACTCTCAACCGGTATGTTGGCGACCGGTGTTTTGGCGGCCGGTGTTTTGGTTGCCGGCAGCATGGTCATGTCGGCATCTGCCGACACCATTAAGATTGGCTTTAACGTGCCATTGACCGGTTTTGCTGCTGCTGACGGTCAGTCGGCGCTGCACGGCGCAGAGCTTGGCGTTGGACAGGTGAATGCTGCTGGCGGTATCAATGGCGAGATGCTTGAGCTGGTGGTCTATGACGATCAGGCCAGCCCGAAAGAGGCGGCCCCACTGGCGGTCAAGATGATCACCCAGGATGAAATCGTTGCGGGCGTATCTGGCAGTTATTCAGGGGCCACCCGCGCCGCCGCGACAATTTTCGCCGAAAGCAAAGTGCCTTATATTTCCGCTTATGCCATCCATCCAGACATCACGCGCGCTGGCGATTATGTCTTTCGTACATCCTTTATGGGAGAGGTTCAGGGACGTGCAGGTGCAAAATTGATTGGCGAGATGCTGGGCAAGAAGCGGGTTGCGATGGTCACGCTGAACAATGATTTTGGCAAGTCGCTCGCCACCGGTTTCAAAGAGCAGGCTGGCAATTTCGGGATCGAGATCGTGGCCGAATATGAATACAGCATCAAGGACCGTGAATTTGGCCCGATCATTTCCAAGATTAAGGCTGACAAGCCGGATGCGATCTATGCCTCTGGTTATTTCTTCACCGCTGGCCCCATGGTCAGCCAGATCAGGGCTGCCGGTCTCGACCAGCCCGTTGTTGGTCAGGAGGGTTATGACAGCCAGAAATTTATCGAGATTGCGGGCGGCGCCTCAGAGGGTGTGTTAATCACCACATCGCTTGATCGCGATTCGAGCGCGGCAGAGACAAAGGATTTCATCAAAGGGTTTGCAGCGAAAGCAGGCTATCCTGCCGATATGGTTGCCGCCTCGGCACATACGGCGATTCTGGTTTTGGCCGATGCGCTGAAAAAATCCGGATCAGGCGACAAGGCGGCCTTGCGTGATGCTGTTGCCAAGACTGATCTGACAGCCTCTACCGGTCACATCTCGTTCAACGCGCTTGGCGAAGTGCAAAAGGACGTTCAGGTCCAGATCGTAAAAAATGGCAACTGGCACCATCATTCGGTGATCAGTGATGCGGTTTTGCTGGCACCGCCGGCACAATAGACAGACATAGATGACGGCGGCAAGCCTCTCCTGACTTTGGGGGGCTTGCCCCGCTTTTGGAACGATTATGCTATTGATTGATTTATGCATCCAAGGGCTGATCCAAGGGGCAATCTATGCGCTTATCGCGCTTGGCCTGACCCTTGTTTACGGTCTGCTGCGCATTCTGCATGTCGCCCATGCAGCGCTGTTCACGCTTGGCGGCTATGTTGGCGTGGTTGTCACCAACGGCAGTGGCAGTTTTCTTCTGGCCTTGCTGACCGCTATGTTGATCGTCGGGTGTGTTGGCATGGCCAGCTATCGGGTGATCTACAAGCCCTTGCTGATGCGCCCTCCCTTGATTGCCCTGATTGCCTCGATTGGTGTTTTTATCGCCTCTGAGGAATTGTTTCGCCTCGTATTCGGGGCGTATGGCTTGTCCTATACCAATCCGCCATTGAAAGGGCAGGTTGAAATTTTGCCGGGGATTTCGCTGAGCCATGCCCGCATTCTTGTCGTCGTGCTTGCTGTGGGGCTGTTGTCGGGCATGGGCTGGTTGGCCGTTCATACGCGCATTGGCATCGCGGCACGGGCGACGGTCGTCGATCCGGCGATGGCGGCAAGCAGTGGGGTGAATGTTGAGACAATACGCTATGCCAGCTTTTTCATTGGCTCGGCCTTTGCTGGCGCGGCGGGTGTGATGGTGTCATTATTGAATAATCTGGTTGAAC
>JABJBD010000130.1 GCA_018668795.1 Candidatus Puniceispirillum sp.
ATCACTTCGGTACCGGTACGCGCACCCCAGATTTGCAATTGTTCAATCGCCGCCGCACGGAATGTATCACCCGCCGCTAGCATCACGCTTTTGCCTTCATCCCGCCATTGCTGTGCCAGCTTTCCCGCGGTCGTTGTTTTACCTGAACCATTGACCCCGACCAGCAACACCACATGCGGTGATCGCGCATCGTCAATTTCCAGCTTTTGCGCGACTGGTTCCAGAATTTCGGTAATGCCATCTGCCAATGCCTGGCCAAGCGTATCCGAATCAATTGGCCCCTCGAATTTATGCCTGCGCATTCTGGCCGCAAGACGTTGCGCCGATGCGGTGCCAAGATCGGCACTTATCAGCGCATCTTCGACCTCTTCCAGAGAGCTTGCGTCAATGCGCGCGCCGCCAAACAAACCGCTTAATGACGATAATGACGCACTAACCTTGCTTGTTGATTTCCCAAGCCCGTCTTTAAGTTTTTTGAACCAGCTCATTTTACACTCTTTCGGCAATCAAATCATTACCATCACGACCTGTTATTTTCACATTAACCAATGATCCGGCAGGCACATATTCACCCTCAAGGCGGATTTTTGAAAAATTACGTCCATGTCCCTTATTGCCTGATTCGGCCAAAAGCTGATCAAAACTGCCAATCGAATTATCCAGCAGATGCGACAACCGCTTTGTGCCAAGTGCCCGCAAGGATGCCGCTCGTCTTTTAATATCGGGGGCAGCCACTGGCGGCATTGATGCGGCAGACGTTCCCGGACGCGGTGAATAGGGAAACACATGTAGATGCGTGATGCCGGCACGTTCGATCATATCACAGCTTGCCTGATGCGCGGCATCATCCTCAGTCGGAAAACCAGCGATCATATCGGCGCCAAAAACAATATCGGGGCGACGGCGGCGTGCTTCGTCACAAAACCGAATAATATCCCGTCCCAGATGCCGCCGTTTCATCCGCTTTAGAATCAGATCATTGCCATGTTGCGCTGAAATATGAACATGCGGCATAAGCCGGTCATCATCACCCAGCACCGCCATAAGTTCAGCATCGCCCTCGGCTGGATCGATTGAAGATAGCCGCAAACGCTGCAGATCGGGTATTTCACGTAACAAGCTACGGATCAGACGTCCCAGACGCGGGCGGCCAGCCAGATCACTGCCCCATGACGTTATATCAACACCAGTCAGAACAATTTCGCACGCGCCCCCATCGACCAGCGATTGCGCTGCCTCGATAATCTGGTGCAGACCTGCCGAGCGGTTGTTGCCACGGCCATAAGGAATGATACAGAAAGTACAGCGATGATCACAGCCTTGCTGAATTTGCAGAAAGGCGCGGGTATGTTCCTGAAAGCCATCCAGCATATGCGACGCCATTTCACGCACCTGCATAATATCACTGACCACTTCGGCTGTCGTGCCTTCGCGCACCGCTTTACTTGCATCATCTCCACCTGACCCAAGCGCGCGAGCAGGGGCGGACCCAAGATCAAGCCAGCTTTGATCCTGTAACTTGTCATGATTGCCAAGCACCACGTCCACTTCATCCATATTGGCCCAGTTTGCGGCGGCAATCTGGACAGCGCATCCGGTCACGATAATCTGGCTATCTGGATTTTCACGGCGCGCTTTACGAATCGCTTGACGCGCCTGTTTTTCGGCTTCGGATGTCACCGCAC
This sequence comes from Candidatus Puniceispirillum sp., assembly GCA_018668795.1. GTDB lineage: Bacteria > Pseudomonadota > Alphaproteobacteria > Puniceispirillales > Puniceispirillaceae > Puniceispirillum. Next base: position 1,686 of record JABJBD010000130.1, read on the forward strand.
AGGTATTGAAAATGATCGCATCCTGCAAACCTGCCGAAGCGGCTTTATCGCGTATCACCTCGGATTCCCAGATATTCAGACGGCACCCAAAAGTTTCAACCTGCGGTGCATTACGCTTTGGCATGATGATCCCCAAACAACGCCGAGACCGAGTCATCCAGAACGCCTTGCCCGACATATGACACTGGACCTGTCATGATAACCTCGCCACCTTCTATGCCATTATCACGCCATTCGATAAAGACCGAACCGCCATCCATCACGATTTCTGATGATCGTCCACCCAATCCGCGCCTATGCACCGCCACGCCAACAGCACAGGCACCTGACCCACAGGCCAGCGTGATACCCACACCGCGTTCCCAGACACGCATGCGGAATTTTCCGTCATCCAGCTTTTGAACAATCGAAATATTGGCGCGATCAGGAAACAGTTCGGCATGTTCCAGCTTTGGCCCAATATCTTCCAGATCAATAGCTGCCACATCATCGACAAACATCACCGCATGCGGATTTCCCATTGAATGACATACCGCCAATGCAGGTGCATCCGCCCCAAGATCGACATGCAACGTATCCTGTTCACCAGCCAGCGGCACTTGATGCCAGTCAAGACCCGCCGCCCCCATATTGACCGCAATCAGATCCGCGCCCTTCATCTGGCAGCGCCACGCATGTAAAATACCGCTAGCCGTTTCGATCGCCAGCCTATCCTGTCCTGATGCCCGCATCACATAATCAGCAACACAGCGCGTGCCATTGCCGCATGCCCCTGCGACCGAGCCATCATTGTTCAAAATCTGCATGAAAATATCGGCTGTGTCACTAGGGCGTATAATCAACAGCTGATCACACCCGATGCCAAAACGGCGATCAGCAACTAGGCTCGCTGCGCGCACGGAAATATCCGCACCAATCCCATTATCGGGATCGCGGGCATCCAGAATGACAAAGTCATTACCAAGGCCATGCATTTTCAAAAATCTACTCATAATGTTGCATATACGCCACTTTTAATGCCGCGCAAAGTCTTTCCCCACCAAAGAACCCATGATTGATTCATTGATAAGGCTGATAAATCACAGGGTTATAATCGTTGGCACGTGATCCGAAGGCTTCTCGGCATTTCGGTAATCGGTCAGAATCTCTGCGTTGCTGACGGATCCTGCAAGGTCGGTGCTGACCCATATATGATCCAGCCGTCGGCCACGGTTATTGACCTGCCAGTCGCGTGAACGATATGACCACCAGGAATAAATCTGTTCGTCATCGCCAAAATATGCGCGTATTGGGTCGTGCCAGCTTCCCTTGGCCATCAGGGCTTTCAGCCCGTCCGTTTCAACTGGCGTATGGCTGACCACTTTCAATAATTGTTTAGTTGACCACACATCTTCGGCCAATGGCGCGATGTTCAGATCGCCAACCAGCACTGCTTTTTCAGGTTGGTTTTTGACAAAATGCGCGGTCATTTCGGCAAGGAATGCCAGCTTATGCGCAAATTTGGGATTTTCGTCGGGATCGGCAATATCACCACCTGCTGGCACATAGAAATTATGAATCATCACGCCGTTTTCGGTGCGCGCCGATATATGTCGGCAATCTTCTTTGCCTGCCCAGTTCATATGCGAAATATCACTCAGCGGCGTGCGCGACAATATCGCCACGCCATTATAGCTTTTTTCGCCGCGGATCGCCTGATGCGCCCAGCCTGCCTCGGCAAAGAAATCAGCTGGAAAGCTTTTATCCTCGGTTTTGGTTTCCTGAAGACACAGCACATCGACATCGCTTGCATCCAGAAACTGCTTTACCAGATCACGCCGCAGACGCACCGAATTGATATTCCAAGTTGCTATTTTCATGTCACTATTTTCATTTCAATTACCTATCACGGCGATGCTGATTACTACCCTGTTTTTACGCCGAAGCCCAGTCACGTTTCTGGGCGGAAATCCGGAATGGCGCATTCGCCGCACCATAGCCATTATACGCCTTTACACGCTGAACAATTTCAAAAAACATACCGGCCCCAAGCGTCTGCCCATAGAAATGAAAATAGGCGCCTGCCTCATCGCAGTCATATAATATGTGCGCGCCCTTGAGCTTGCTCAACATATCATCATCAAGGCCAAAACGCGCACCAAGATCATCATAATAATTCGCCGAAATTGTCAATGCTTCAAACCCGTTTCGCTTCAGGGCGGCGGCAGTGGCAAAAATATCATCGCTGGCAAAAGCGATATGCTGAACGCTCGAACCAAAGGTTTCGCTAATGAAACGGCCTGCCAGAGTATCTTGTGACTCAGCGCCGTTTAGCGTAATACGCAGGCTCCCATCATCATTTTGAATGGCGCGGCTTCGCACCAGTCCGGCAGGGTCAACAACATCAACCATCGGCACTTTGCGCGTATCAAAAATCGACGTATAGAACAACGCCCATGTCAGCATTTCTTCATATTTCATGGTCTGGGCAATATGGTCGATCGCGACCAGACCGGCACCATTATCTGGCGGCTGATTATCCTGTACAAAATCAATCTCCCACAGACGCGACAGATCACTTTTATCATCAATGAAATGAATAATACCGCCGCCAACACCTTTGATGGCAGGAATGTCCAACTCACCCGGAATTGAGGGCTGGTTGAATAATTCGGCACCCAAAATGCCCGCACGCGTCGCGGTGGCGGTGGCATCATCGACACGGATTCCAATATCGCAAACCGACATGCCATGCATCAGATAGGCCGAATGGGCAAAACCATTTTCTTCGGTATTGATCAAAATATTGATCCCGCCTTGCCGCCATAATTGCACCTGTTTTGACACATGCTGTCCGACCTTGGCAAAACCCAGAACGCCCAAAAGCTGCCCCAGCGTTTCGGCCTCATTAGCATCCGTGGTAAATTCGATAAATTCTATGCCACTTGAGGTGATGCGCGGCGGCATTGACGGAACCTCTAATGAAATATCGGGTTCGGCGCGGCGCACATCATCCATCAAACAGACAAGCGCACGATGCCCGTCTTGCGCGATTGTCCACGGGCTACCCCCGCGAAACTGGTCATTGAAAATTTCCAGCGATAACGGCCCGTCATAGCCTGTTGCCGCTACCGCCCGCATGAAATCCAGTACTGGCAAATCGCCTTCGCCTGGCATATTGCGGAAATGCCGCGACCAATACAGCAAATCCATCTCTATCTGCGGCGCGTCGGCAAGCTGGACAAAGAAAATCTTATCACGCGGAATCGCGCGGATTGACACTGGATCAAGCCCCCGCCCCAACGTATGAAAACTGTCCAGAATGATGCCGATATGCGCATGATCGGCGCGGCGCACCACTTCCCACGCATCACGGTGATCGTTGATATGCCGCCCCCATGCCAGCGCTTCATAGCCAACACGAATGCCTTTCGCCGCCGCACGCATGCCCAGTTCGGCAAAATCATCTGCCGCGCGATCAATCCCGCCAAGACTATGCGGCGACACATTCGAACAAACCAGCATCAGATCAACGCCTAGCTGATTCATCAGATCAAATTTATGCTCAGCGCGGTCAAAAGCGCGCGATCGAAGCGGTTCCGGCATGCCTTCAAAATCGCGAAATGGCTGAAACAGCATAATCTCAAGCCCATGATCCTTGACCATCTGGGCAACATCTTCTGGTCGGCCATCAAAGGCGATAAAATCCTGTTCAAAAATTTCGATACCGGTGAAACCAGCGCGGGCAATCGCTGCCAGTTTTTCGCGAAAATCACCTGCAATCGAAACTGTGGCGATACAGCTTTTCATCTTGGCTGTCTTGGTCTTGCCCATCCTACATCCGTCACCTTGAATTACGCCCAGCATATATGCCACGGGTCATCAACATAGGATCATAAATGCCGATACGCGCTTTGCCCATTTTCATTTTGATTGAATTTGATGATATCTGGCACAAATCTACTTAAGCAGATGCACATATGCTGACAAATAACTCTAATTCGAATAATCACTTTGGCGGAATAATTCATTCCGGAACTTCAGGCCAAATTTCATATTCTGCAACGTCACGCTGGTGGTCACACCCACCGAATCACGCACGGTCCATTTACGAAGCTGAAACGGTTTCAAACTGAATTCCAACGCCAGATCGCCTGCCGCTTCACCGCTTTCCTTGCTAAGATAGATCGTTGCAATCCCGTCTGCCACCTGGGCACTTGTCTGGAAATCATCAGCGCGCAGAATTACTTTTTCCTTGAGAATAAGCGACAGGGCGGTTTCTGAAATCGGATAGCTTGTCACGCGCTTTTGCGCAGGATGATCAACATGTAGCCAGACAGGTGTCGTGATCAGAATCAGCGCATCATCGCCCTCATATTCGATTTTCATCCGGTGCGGGCGACGCAGATATAATGTGCCTACGGCCGCACTGCCATCCGAAGAAATTTGCGTGAAATCTGCCTGCATTGTTGTCAGTTGGGCAAACCAGTCTTCGGCGGCAGTGACGGTATCGGCGGCTTGGGCTGACAGGCTCATCTGCAACAACATGATGATCGACACAAACCCTGCCGCCAGATGCCCTGCCGCCAGATGCCTTGTCACCAGACGCTTTGTCACCAGTCTAAAATCCATTATCCGCCTCGTCCGTTATCAGCACATCGCGCTTGCCCACATGATTGGCGGCGCTGATGATGCCGTTAGATTCCATTTCTTCGATAATTGTAGCGGCGCGGTTATAGCCGATTTTCAGATGCCGTTGCACAAAGCTGGTCGATGCTTTTTGTTCACGCACCACAAGCTGGACAGCCTGTTCATAAAGACTGTTGCCGGTTGGCAGAACAGCATCCGCCGCGCCGCCGCCAGTATCATCTTCGCTTTCGGCAACCACGCGATCATCATATTCAGGTTCGCCTTGCAACCGCAGAAAATTGGCAACCGCTTCGACTTCGCCATCCTGAACAAACGGGCCATGCACGCGGGTCACGCGGCCGCCCCCTTCCATGAACAGCATGTCGCCGCGCCCCAGCAATTGTTCGGCGCCTTGTTCACCCAGAATTGTGCGACTATCAATCCGCGACGTAACCTGAAAACTGATTCGGGTTGGAAAATTGGCTTTGATCGTACCAGTAATCACATCAACCGATGGCCGCTGGGTCGCCATGATCACATGAATGCCTGCCGCCCGTGCCATCTGCGCCAGACGTTGCACCGCGGCTTCGATTTCCTTGCCTGCGACAAGCATCAGATCGGCAACCTCGTCAATCAACACAACAATATAAGGCAAAGGTGCTAGATCAAGAATCTCTTCTTCATGGATCGGTTTGCCTGTTTCGGGATCAAATCCGGTCTGCACGCGGCGCGTCAGCGTTTCCCCCTTGGCGCGCGCTTCTGCCAGCCGTTCATTATAGCCAGTGATATTACGTACGCCCATCTTCGCCATGTTACGATAGCGGTTTTCCATTTCGCGCACCGCCCATTTCAAGGCCACCACCGCCTTTGACGGATCGGTCACCACCGGACTCAGCAAATGCGGAATGCCATCATAAACCGATAATTCGAGCATTTTCGGATCGATCATGATCATCCGGCAGGTTTCCGGCGTATGGCGGTATAGCAAGGACAGAATCATCGCATTGATGCCCACCGACTTACCTGATCCGGTCGTACCTGCAACCAGCAAATGCGGCATTTTGGCCAGATCGACAACAATCGGCACACCCGCAATATCCTTACCCAACGCCATCGGCAGGGCATTGTTATTTTCCCGCCAGACCGCACTATCCAGAATATCGCGCAAAATCACCGTTTGCCGGTCTTCATTCGGTAATTCGATGCCAATCACATTCTGACCCGGCACAACCGCAACACGCACCGATATCGCGCTCATGGAACGGGCAATATCATCCGCCAGCGAAATCACCCGTTGCGACTTTGTGCCTGGTGCCGGATTCAGATCATAGCGCGTGACCACAGGACCATAGCGTACATCGGCAATATTACCTTTGACGCTGAAATCGGACAGCACGGTTTCCAGCATGCTGGCATGTTCCTGCAAAACGGCTTTGGCTGGTGCCGACGCGCTTTTGCCTGGCGCCTGCAACAGCTTTTGTGGCGGTAGCTTGAATCCTGTGGCGGCGTCAAAATCAAGCACTGTCTGCTGGCCTTTATCACCTTTGGCCTTACGTCCAGCGGTTTTGGCTTCGGTGTCATCGACGCTGGCTCCAGCTACCAACACAGGTTCCTGACGGGTTTTCTTATCCCGTTTCGGCTTTGCCTTTTTTGCTGGCTTTACGGCATTTTCATCACGCGCAACCAGCGTGCCCACCCCGCCAAATATGCTTTTTACGATGCCTGTTATACGGGCGGTCACACGTCCTAGACCCAGCCATTGCTGGCGCGATAACGCGGCTGACCATAGCCAGCTCCAGACTCCAAAAACCCCAAAAGCCAGACCCAGATAATGTTCTGTTCCAAAGCCCATAAATTCTGGCAGGGGATCGATATATTGCAGTGACCATCCCAGCAACAGCGCGCCTGCTGCCCCGCCAAGCGCGGTTGCCCCGCCCCCTGCCAGCCCCTGTATCGCCGCCGCCAGCAAAATCAGACATAGCGGTGCCATAAAGAAACGGATGCGGAAATGGCTAATGACCCGCTTGCGGATCAAACGCGCGCCCCACAATATTGGTATTGCGGCCAAAGCAAAGGAGGCCAGACCAATCGCGCTTAGCAAACCAGATGATAAATTTGCCCCAATCGGGCCCAGCCAGTTGCGAACAATCGCATTTGACGCTGTGCTCCATGACGGGTCGCCACTATGCGCGCTGGCAAGCGCGGCCATAACCAGACATCCCAGCACAAACAGGCACAGGCCAACAAGCTCCATCAGACGATGCTGAAGAAAACGGGCAACCGCCGAGGATAAAAGTGGTTTCTTTTCGGTTTCGTCCTGCATGTCTATGCTGATAATTCCATTCTTGTTTTGACCCGTAATGTATAATCATCGGTATTTATAGTCACCCGAATATTACAGGCATGCACCATTGGTGCCTATGTCTAATGCGCCTGATATAATGTGGCAATGCGCGCTAATGCCTGATCGATCACTGCATGTTCATGCACCAATGCCAGCCGCACAAACCCGCGCCCCGGATTACCTGCAGCTGTTTCTACGCCCATATATGATCCGGGAATAGCCTTTACCGCCTGTTCAGCCATCAATCTTTTTACAAATTCTATGTCATCCTCAACCGGTAACCACAAAAAGAAGCCACCCTGTGGGGCGGCAATCCCAAGATGCTGTTCGGCTAGGGCAAAAGAATGGTCATAATGTGCCCTAATTTTGGCAACATGCGCTTCATCTGCATATAGATCGCTGGCAATTTCCAATAATGGCGTCGGCACCAGCGAACCACCATTGCCAATCAGCTTCAAATACAGCCCGATCACCGTACGGTCGCCAGCCATGAAACCGGCTCTAATGCCTGCCGCCCCTGACCGCTTCGACAGTGAATTCAATATCACCATATTACGCAGGGGATCATTACGCTGGGGATCATTACGCTGGGGATCCGGAGCAGACCCTCCAGCCGCCAGTGCCGCCGCCGCTTCCAATAAGCCAGTTGGCGGCGACCCACGCCAAATATCGGCATAGCATTCATCCAGCACCAACAGAAAATCATATGTTCGCGCAAGGTCAAGCGCTGCTTTCAGATAGTCAATATCCATGACACAGCCATGCGGATTGGTCGGGCTACACAGATACATGATCGTTGTGCGTTCATATATATCTGCGCTGATCGCGTCCAGATCAGGCAGAAAATTATGCGCCGCATCACTATTCATAAAGATAATTTCGCTACCGCTTGCCAGCCCACCTGCGCGCCAGGCGTGATAAAACGGATTTGTCACTAGCGCCACTGGATTGCGCTTTGTACCTTGCACCAGATTGCCCAGCATAAACAGCGGCTCGCGCGTTCCTGTCACTGGCGCGATGGCGCTATCAATATCAACCAGTCCAGCCGCCGCTGGCCAGCGGCGCGCGATATAATCACCAATGGTCGCACGAAATCGCGGCGTGCCGTTGGCTTTTGGATAAAACTGCCAGCCATCATTATATTTAGTGACACCATCGGTCAGAATTGATGATACTGGTAATTGTGGCTCACCAATCGACAGATCAAGCATATCCATATCTTGCGGCTGTTCCACATCAGCCAGCAACGCACGTAGCTGGACAAACATATTGCCATCAAAAACGGAATAATCGGGATTTAACTTCATCGTCGTGCCTCAAAACACCTAAATTCTGGGTCACGCCCATAACATCATGGACGCGATATAGTCGTAACGCATGCCACCCGAATGGGCAATCGTAGCCCCCGCCTGAATGGCTAATCGTAATATTTGTCAGAATATAACCTGTTTAAAGCACACCTCATATTATAGGATAAAGCAAAGATGATCTGGCGATCCACCAGCTATTGACTATATAATAAGGTAACAATGATTTAAAAATGACGTGAAACTGAACTGCGTCACCATCATAGATTTACGGACAGCATGTCACAAAAACCTGCCATCTTTATTGACCGCGACAATACGGTTACCCGCGATCATGGCTATACATGGGATATTGCCGACTTTGCATGGATCGATGGCGCGGTTGAGGCACTGCAATTATTTGCTGGTGCCGGACTGGATATATTTATTGTCACCAATCAAGGCGGTATTGGCCGGGGGTTTTTTACCGCGGCTGATATGCATGCCTTTCACGATCATTTACAAAGCGAACTGGCCAAAGCCAATGTCACCATTACCGATATTGCCTTTTGCCCGCATCATCCCTTGGCTGAGATTGAGAGTCTGAAAACCCCTTGTTCATGCCGCAAGCCCGCACCAGGCATGATTCTGGGCCTTGCCAAAAAATGGAATATTGATCTGCCACGCTCGGTGATGATTGGCGACCATGAAAAAGATGTCGAAGCTGGCCATAATGCAGGCTGTCATGCCTATCGTTTCGAAGGTGGAAATCTGGCATCCCTAGTACGGCATATTCTGCACCAACATTTCGGAGATAATCATGCCCGATAAAGCAGGGCAAAATAAAGCGGCGCATGATCCCGGTTCAGCCGAAATTGTTATTGCTGGTGGTGGCCTGACGGGTCTGATGATGGCGATCACCTTGGCGCATACACCCTATAATGTAACGTTAATTGACCGATCATCCACGCGTCCGAAAACAGCCTCATCACCTAGCCTTGACCGCCGCACAACAACAATCCATGCGGCAGGTGCCCGCATGCTTGATTGCCTTGGTGTCTGGGCGCATCTTGCGGATAAGGCCGCGCCAATCTGGCATATGCACGTGGCCGAAGGTGCCGCCACCATAACAGCCAGCATGACCCCTAAAAGCGATTTTAACCTACATTGGTCGCATGATGATGCGCCCATGGCCTATGTCGTCGAAAACAGCCATCTGTTTGCCGCCCTAAAGCAACGCCTTACCGAGACCGACGTTACCTATATAGATAATAGCGCGATCAGTGACCTTGCCAACATTGGTAACAAGGCGCATTTAAAACTTACGTCTGGTATCGATATGTCATGCGATCTGCTGGTGGCCTGTGATGGTGCCAACAGCCCCTTGCGCACGCTGGCTGGTTTAAAAACGCGCACATCACCACATCGGCAATCGGCCATCGTCGCCGTGCTGAAAAGTGAAAAGCCACATGGTGATAGTGCCTTTCAACGGTTCCTCATCGGCGGGCCTATTGCCCTGATGCCGATGCCAGACAATCTGCTCTCGCTTGTCTGGACATTGCCCGCCGATGAAACTGACGCGCATATGGCAATGGATGACACCCAATTCGACATAGCTTGCAATGCCGCGTTTGGTCATGATCTGGGGTATCTTAACGTTGATAGCGATCGGCTGTTATGGCCATTGACACCATCGCTTAGTCTGTCACCAAAAAGCGCCAATATAGTGCTGGCAGGTGATGCTTTTCACGCGATTCACCCACTTGCTGGACAAGGTTATAATCTGGCGCTTGGCGATGCGGCCGTGCTGGCTGATAGCCTGACAGATGCGCATCACCGCGGGCTTACCGCTGGGCATCCATCGGTCTTGAGCGATTATACGGCCAATCGGAAAGTCGAAGTGCTGGCGATGAGCGGCGTGACAACAGTGTTGAATAATCTGTTTTTCAAAATGCCGCGGGGTCTGCGCCGGATCACTGGCATTGGCATGAGTCTGGTCAATGCCTCACCCTTGAAAATGGCACTTAGCAAGATTGCCGCGGGCGGGACGCTTAACAAGGCGTCCTTAATGCAAGGTAAATTACCCCGCTAGACATATGGCTATCGGGCCAGCCCTTCGGCCACCAGCCGCGCTTCATAATTCTGCATCAATTCGTCTTTGCGCATACCATAGTCAAACAGCAAGGCCCAGCTGAACAGCCCTGTATTATGGCCGTCATCAAACGCCAGACGCACCGCATAATTGCCGACAGGTTCGATATCCCTGATCTGGACATTGCTTTTTCCGGCAGGTGTTTTTTTCTGATCTGGCGCATGCCCTTGCACTTCGGCTGATGGTGACTCAACCCGCAATAATTCGGCTGGTAGTGTAACAATATCGCCTGTATCAAACGAGATTGTCAGCATGTCCTTGGTCGATGACAGGCGAATTTCCTGTGGCAAAGGAAAGCTGGTTGGTGCAGTCATAAAATTATCTCCATATAAGCATCATCCGGCCATAAGCCGAAAGATGATCGCGGCATAAACAAACATCATCCGGCCATCATCTGGCCAGAACCATGTTCCTAGGATGGCACATCATTATCATCAAGATCACGGGCTTCTTCGATCAGCATGATCGGCACACCGTCGCGCACGGGATAGGCCTTGCGCGCCTGCACACTAATCAATTCGTTCTTTTCGGCATTATAAACCAGCGGACACCGCGCAATCGGACAAACCAGAACGTCCAGCAAGGTCGGGTCAATCATTGTCTTACCTCCATTCGCCACGTCATCAGTCACGCCATCAGTCACGTCATCATTCATCATATCAGTGACGCGATTCATGCGGGTTTTCTTCGCCATGAATGGCCATTTCCATCATCGCGATCAACAAATCAGCACGTGCTTTCAATGTTTCGGCTTCCAACAAAGCCTGTTTCTCGGAAACCTCAAACGGGCATGCCATAGCCAATGTTGTCAAAAGCTGTACATCTTCGGCACGGTCAATATTTTCCCAATCTGCATCAAATCCTTTGACTTCAAAATAACGACGCATGATCGCCAGTAACGGCTCTTTATCAAGCCCCAGATCATCAGGCGTCATATCGGTAGCAAAGCGATCCCACGATATATGTGCCATCCGAAAACCGGCATCTTGAACCACATCATCAACCAGCCTGAAGCGGCAAATACCATCAAGCGAAATCAACAATCTATTATCATCCGTTTCCTGAAAATAGCTGATACGCCCAGCACAGCCTATGCGAAACAGATCATGTTCACCTTCCTGCATTGATGGTTGGATCATGCCTATCATCCGGCTTGGCGTGGTGATCGCATATTGGCACATCTCCAGATAGCGCGGCTCAAAAATATTCAACGGTAATTGCCCACCTGGCAACAGCACCGCATTGGCCAGCGGAAAAATCGGCACCTGTGATGGCAGATCGCCAAAATCAACAGCAAAGGGTGAAGACACCATAATATGTAAATCCTCTCTAACGGATTATGCGTAATATTATCCTGCTAATCCAGAACATCGAAATAGGAACCGGATGCGCGCATGATCCTATGAAAACAACTCAATGAAAATCCCCCCAAAAAATAACTTTAGGAAAATAATAGAGTCGATAATTTTCGCCGTGCTTTCATCACATCGCTATTCGCCACGCCAATCGACGAAAAGAAATCGAGCAACTGCACCCGCGCCGCTTCCTCGTTCCATGTGCGATCAATGCGAATTGACTCGAGCAATTGCTCCATCGCCGCTGCATTTTCGCCAACGGCAAACAAGGCCATCGCCAGTTCCTGACGCGCTTCCAGATTTTCGGGTTCGGCCGTAACAATGGCGCGCGCCGCATCCAGCCCACCCGCCGATTCTGCTGCCCGTTCGGCAAGATCAAGCGCCGCAATCGCCGCAATAATTGCTTTATTTTCCCGATATTCATCACTGAGCTGATCGGCCACCTCACGCGCACTGGCATGATCACCCATGCCTGTCAGACACCGCATGACACCACCAAGCGCTTCGGGCGACTCAGGATCGGCTTCCATTGCTTGCTGAAAATGCGTCATCGCCGTGGCAAAATCCTGTTGATCGACCGCTTCATTACCCGCCTCGATCATGCTGGCGGCATCCGCAC
>JABJBD010000102.1 GCA_018668795.1 Candidatus Puniceispirillum sp.
ATTCCAGCCGTGCTGCCATAGTTACAGCCAGCATTTCGGCCAGCAATATCAATAAGTCAGTCCCAAGATTGGGCTGGAAACTGGTTTCAGTCTTGCCGCCAAGCGCCAAAACGCAACGTGACATAGGCTCGGCAAGCTGATCGGGAAGCCGGATAATCGCAACCGATGGCGCGCTTAGTTTTAAGCTGGATTTTGCGACGTCGCCAGGCGGGCCCAGAAACAGTGTTTGTCCCTCGATAGCGTCATCTATCTTCGCGGCAGGTACAACAATGATGTCACTTTGTCGGGCAAATTGCAGAACGCTTTCACGTTCGATAAACAGCCGACAAAAGCGCAGATCAAAGATCGTCGGAAATTCCTGGGTAATGGCTTCGCACATGCCTGCAATGTCGGTGCTTGCCAGCAAGGCCAGCGTGGCGTGATGAAGGCGTTGCCAATTAACCATATTTTCAGAGGCAACATGGATCAGCGATTCATTGGCCTTGGACAGACGCTGGGCTTCTTTGCGCGCGCGGGCGGCAATCGCGGGCGTCAGATCAACAATATTGACGCGATCCGGTGCGTCTGCATCAGACTTTAGATCGCGCATATGCTTATCCAGAAAATCAGGATTTTCGCTGAGATAGCGTAAAACATCTTCGGCGGTAGGCTGATATCCGGATTGATCAGATGGCATCGTTAAAACCGTTTGCTAGAGAATCGATTGACCTGTTCCCGCCCAGTCCGCCATGAAAGCATCAAGCCCTTTGTCGGTGAGTGGGTGTTTATATAAAGCCCCCAGAATTTTTGGGGGGATTGTAACAACATCAGCACCCATTAAAGCCGCGTCAACCACATGCTGGGTACTGCGCACCGAAGCGACAAGCACTTCGGTCTGCATGTCATAATTATTGTAGATGGTGCAGATTTCCTCAATCAGCCCCATGCCATCGGCGCCCAGATCATCAAGCCGCCCGACAAAAGGCGAGATAAAGGCAGCCCCTGCCTTGGCGGCAAGCAAGGCCTGTCCAGTCGTAAAACACAAGGTGACATTGACTTTGGTGTCCGCATCAGCCAAGGCACGACAGGTCATCAGACCAGCTTCGGTTAGCGGCACTTTGACGGCAACATTCTTGGCGATTTTAGCCAGTTTGCGGCCTTCGGCCAGCATCGTGTCAAAATCCATGGCAGCCACTTCGGCGCTAACAGGTCCGTCAGTCATGTCACAGATTTCGGCAATGGTTTCGATGATGTTGCGGCCAGATTTGGCTATTAGCGACGGGTTGGTTGTGACACCATCAACAAAGCCCGTTTTTATGTAGGTTGCGATTTCAGCAACATCAGCACTATCGAGAAAAATTTTCATCTGGTTTACCTTTAAAGACAAAGAATGCCGCCCGCGATTTAACTCTTGCGATTTAACGGTTGTGGCCGCAGTTTATCCCAAGGAAGCTTGCAAATCTATAACCATGATAGGCCTATGTTGAAAAGCCCCGATAATAGTGCAGATCACAATAGCCAGATGCCCAGTATTCTGACATCGGAAACGGTTTCGGTTGCCGTGGCGGTACCGATTGCTGGTGCTTATGATTATCTGCAACGCAAGGTGGGGCATCAAACGGATTGGGGGGTTAGCCGCGGCACCATTGTTACGGTGCCTTTTGGTGGCCGGCTTGTGGCTGGAATTGTGCTGGGCATTGGCACAGGTGATGTGGCACCGGAAAAATTGAAAGCCATTAACGCGGTGGCACCGCTACCTGCGTTGGATGCGGCATTTGTCAGTTTTATCGAACGCGTTGCGGCCTGGACATTGGCACCGATTGGCGCCGTGGTAAAAATGGTACTAAGCCAGCCGCGTGCTTTACAGACACCGCCGCAAACCACCTTGTTTAGCAAAGCTAAAATAATTCCAGACGGTGTCAGGGTTACGCAGGCACGCCAGCAGGTACATGATGTTCTGGGCGAAGCGGGCGCGATGACAGCCACCGAACTTGCGCGCGTTGCTGATGTAGGCACCAGTGTGATCAGTGCGATGGCCAAGGCAGATATGCTGACCTCGATGCAGGTTTCGGCTGATCGCCCACCTGCGCCACCGCAAACTGATCTTCCCAGTCTGACATTGACCGATGATCAGCAAAATGCCGCCGATATGATGGTGGCGGCCTGTGGCAACGGATTTCACCCTTTTCTGCTTGATGGTGTTACGGGATCTGGCAAAACCGAAGTCTATTTTGAAGCGGTCAAGACGGTGCTGGACGCCGGCCAGCAGGTTTTGATCCTGTTACCGGAAATTGCGCTATCAAGCGGCTGGCGAGCGCGGTTTGAGCGCCGCTTTGGCGTTGCCCCTGTCGAATGGCATTCGGATATCGGCAATAGCCAGAAACGCAGGGCATGGCGCTATGTACTTTCAGGTGACGCTAAACTGGTTGTTGGCGCGCGTTCAGCATTGTTTCTGCCGTTTTCCAATCTGGGTTTGATTGTTGTCGATGAAGAACATGACCATGCCTATAAGCAGGAAGACCAGACAATCTATCAAGCACGTGACATGGCGGTGGTGCGCGCGCATATACAACGATGCCCAATTATTCTGGCATCAGCGACGCCATCGCTGGAAAGCTGGGTGAATGCTGGCAAGACAGGTGAAACCCCGCGCTATCAGCATGTCGGCTTGCCGAACCGTATCCATGGGGCGGCCTTGCCCGTGATGACCGCTATTGATTTGCGCCAGACGCCACCTGAACGTGGGCGCTGGCTGTCACCACCGCTGGTGGATGCGATCGCAGCACGGTTGGAAGCGGGTGAACAATCCTTGCTGTTTTTGAACCGGCGCGGCTATGCGCCGCTGACATTGTGTGGCAGTTGCGGGCATAAATTAACATGTCCAAATTGTGATAGCTGGATGGTTGCGCATAAATTATCAGGGCGACTTCGTTGTCATCATTGCGGGCATCAGACCCGACCAAGCAATCATTGTACAGCCTGTGGACAGACAGATACGATGCAAGCGTGCGGCCCTGGCGTCGAACGGCTTGCCGAAGAAGTGCTGTGGCGATTTCCTGATGCCCGCTTTGCTGTGCTTTCGAGTGATACAGTCGGCACTCCAAAGGCTGCCGAAGCCTTTATCCAGTCGGTCATTGATGGGGATGTCGATATTATCATCGGTACGCAGATGGTTGCCAAAGGGCATCATTTTCCCAATCTGACATTGGTTGGTGTTGTTGATGCCGATCTGGGGCTGGCAGGAGGTGATTTGCGCGCCGCTGAACGCACATTTCAGATGTTATCGCAAGTGGCAGGCCGTGCAGGCCGCGAATCGCGCCCTGGAGAAGCGATGTTGCAAACGCTTGATCCCGAAAATCAGGTGCTTGCCTGTTTGCTTGAGGGCAAGCGTGATGCCTTTTTATCGATGGAGGCGCATGCGCGATCCTTGGCTGGTATGCCACCGTCAGGACAGCTGGCGGCGCTGATTCTGTCGTCACATGATGAAAAACGGCTTCATGCGACGTTACGTCGCCTCGATCAGTCCAGACCACATTTTACCAGTGTTGATATTTTTGGTCCGGCGATTGCCCCCATAGGTTTCCTGAAAGGGCGGCATCGGGGGCGTTTGCTGATCCGCACCGATAGATCGGTGGATATTCAAGGGATTTTGCGCGATTGGCTGGCTGACTTTAAGCCAGATTCAGGGGTAAAATTGCAGATTGATATTGATCCCTATAATTTTCTGTAAAATTGTTTTTGAAATACGCGCCTATTTTGGTCATGTGGTTGCCGATATGACGCATTTTTAAGCTGTTGAATGCTTGCGTTTCGGCTAGGGCTATGATAGCACCCAAGGCGTCATAAAAGTCTGATGGGTTTGCCCCTATTGACTGTAGGCATCATAAAGTTGTTCGTATCTTATCAGGATGAGGGTAAGTCTTTGAGTTCAGGCGCAACAGGTCTTGCAGGTCGTTATGCTGGTGCACTTTATGCATTGGCTGAAGATACCGGTAATATTAAAGAAATCGTGGCTGATCTGACTGATCTGGCAAAGCTTGTCGGCGAAAATGACGACATGAAAATGCTTATTTCATCGCCAGCACTCACCCGCGGTGAACAGCAGGCTGGCATTACGGCGATCACTGAAAAAGCCGGTGCTAATGCGCTGACAGTAAAGTTTCTTGGTACATTGGCCGAAAATGGCCGCCTGCATGTGCTTCTTAAAATTATTAGTGTGTTCCTTGATGAACATGCGCGCCGCCAAGGTCAAATCTCGGCGGAGGTCGTTTCGGCTGTTGAACTTGACGCTAACCGCAAGGCTAGTGTCGAAAAGGCAGTCGCCAGCCTAGCTGGTAGCGACAAATTATCGCTTTCAATGCGTGTTGATCCATCTCTTATCGGGGGATTGGTTGTGCGGATTGGGTCTCGAATGATTGATACGTCAATCAAAACAAAACTTAGCAGGCTAGAAACAGCCATGAAGGGTGTAGCGTGATGGATATTCGTGCGGCTGAAATTTCAGCGATCCTCAAAGATCAAATTGCCAATTTCGGGAGTGAAGCCGAAGTTGCCGAAGTCGGCCGTGTGCTGTCTGTCGGAGACGGTATTGCCCGTGTGCATGGACTTGATGAGGTTCAGGCCGGTGAGATGGTCGAATTCGAAAGCGGCGTTAAAGGCATGGCGCTTAACCTCGAATCAGACAATGTTGGTATTGTTATCTTCGGTGAGGACCGTTCGATCCGTGAAGGCGACGTTGTGCGTCGTACCGCATCGATTGTCGATACGCCAACGGGTCGCGGCTTGCTTGGTCGTGTTGTTGATGCGCTGGGTAACCCGATTGATGGCAAAGGCCCGCTTAAAGATGTTAAGCGTAGCCGTGTTGAGGTGAAAGCCCCCGGTATCATGCCACGCCAGTCGGTGCATGAGCCGATGCAAACAGGTCTGAAAGCAATCGATAGCTTGATCCCTGTTGGTCGTGGCCAGCGTGAGCTGATCATTGGTGACCGCCAGACAGGCAAAACCGCAATCGCGATTGACGCTTTTATCAATCAGAAGTCAGTCAATGAAGCGGCTGGCAAGGATGATTCGAAAAAGCTGTTCTGTATCTATGTTGCTGTTGGCCAGAAGCGGTCAACTGTTGCGCAGATTGTGCGCTCGCTGGAAGAACAAGGTGCACTAGACTATACGATTGTTGTTGCGGCAACAGCGTCGGATCCAGCGCCTATGCAGTTCCTTGCCCCTTATACAGCTTGTGCTATGGGTGAATATTTCCGCGATAATGGTATGCATGCCTTGGTTGTTTATGACGATTTGTCAAAGCAGGCTGTTGCCTATCGACAGATGAGCTTGTTGCTTCGTCGTCCGCCAGGCCGTGAAGCCTATCCAGGTGACGTTTTCTATTTGCATTCACGCCTTCTGGAACGTTCAGCCAAGCTAAATGAAAAGAATGGTTCAGGATCATTGACAGCGTTGCCTGTTATTGAAACCCAAGCTGGTGACGTGTCTGCCTATATTCCTACGAATGTGATTTCAATCACCGATGGCCAGATTTTCCTTGAGACTGAATTGTTCTATAAAGGTATTCGTCCGGCAGTGAATGTTGGTCTGTCTGTAAGCCGTGTTGGTTCTGCCGCACAGATCAAGGCAATGAAGCAGGTTGCTGGTTCGATTAAGCTGGAATTGGCGCAATATCGTGAAATGGCCGCTTTTGCCCAGTTCGCATCAGATATGGACGCATCTACACGTGCATTGCTTGCGCGTGGCGCCCGTCTGACCGAATTGCTGAAGCAACCACAATATAGCCCCATGCAGATTGAAGAACAGGTTGCTGTTATCTTTGCTGGCGTGAAAGGTTATCTTGATTCAATCGAGGTTGCCGATATTGGGCGCTTTGAAGCCAGTCTTCTTGACCATCTTCGTAGCACCGCAGCAGATGTTTTGAAAACGATTCAGCAAGAGCAAAAGCTATCTGACGATACCGAAGCCAAACTGGCGGCGGCAATCGAAGCCTTTCAGAAAAGCTTTTCATAAGCGTCGAACCGGAAACCCGAACTTAATACCCGTTGGGGGGAGTTTAGCCGATGGCATCATTACAGGATCTGAAGACGCGGATTAAAAGCGTCAAGTCCACGCAGAAAATCACTGCCGCCATGAAAATGGTGGCGGCGGCAAAATTGCGTCGGGCACAGGAATCTGCTGAGGCTGGACGTCCTTATGCAACACGTATGGGGCAGGTGATCTCAGGCCTGGCGTCAAAAGCGAATAAGGAATCCGCGCCTGCATTGCTGGTTGGCAATGGTAAAGAACAGACACATCTGCTGGTTGTTATGTCAGCTGACCGTGGTCTTTGTGGTGGGTTTAACGGATCTATCACGCGCGCGACACGTAACGAGGTTGCTCGTCTTCGTGCCGAAAATAAAACGGTCAAGTTATTTATGGTTGGCCGAAAATCAGCCGATGCGTTACGCCGCGAACTTGGCGATATATATATGGAGTCGCTTGAAGGTATTCAGGGCACTTCAGTGTCTTATGGTGATGCCGATTCGATTGGCAAGACAATCCGTGACGGATTTGAAGCTGGTGAATTTGACGTTTGTTCGATCATCTATAACAAGTTCAAAAGCGTTATTGCACAGGAAGTTACCCTGACACAGCTTATTCCAGCACAGATTGACATGTCGGCAGAATCGGACATGTTGAGTGTCAGCTATGAATATGAGCCGGAAGAAGAAGAGCTGCTGAATGCCTTGCTTCCGCGTGGTATTTCGACGCAAATCTACAGCTCGCTGCTTGAATCATCAGCGTCCGAACTGGCCGCGCGAATGACCGCAATGGATAATGCAACACGTAATGCTGGTGATCTGATTGATCGGCTTACATTGATTTATAACCGCACACGACAGGCGACGATCACCAAAGAACTGATCGAAATCATCTCGGGTGCTGAAGCTGTTTAAACAGCTTTGTGAATAATAGTTTGAAGACGCGTAACATATTTTGATTAGGAACAACCCGGTCGGGTAATGATGCCCAGATACGGATTTAGCCCGGAGTAACATAACCATGGCAACAAAATCAGTTGGTAAAGTCAGTCAGGTAATCGGCGCGGTCGTCGATGTGCAATTTGATGGTAGTCTGCCCGCAATACAGAACGCGCTTGAGGTCGATAATAACGGCCAGCGCCTTGTTCTTGAGGTCGCGCAGCATCTTGGTGAGTCATCAGTCAGAACCATTGCTATGGATGCGACCGAGGGTCTAGTTCGTGGCGCTGACGCAACGGATACAGGGGCACCTATTACAGTGCCTGTTGGCCCAGAAACATTGGGACGTATCCTGAATGTTATTGGTGAGCCTGTTGACGAAGGCAAGCCAGTTAAGTCGAAAAAGCATTATCCAATTCACCGGGCAGCGCCTGATTACGTTGACCAGTCAACCGAAGCCGAAATTCTGGTAACAGGCATCAAGGTTGTTGATTTGCTCGCGCCTTATGCAAAGGGTGGTAAAATTGGTCTGTTTGGTGGTGCCGGTGTTGGTAAAACCGTTTTGATTATGGAATTGATCAACAACGTTGCCAAAGCGCATGGTGGTTATTCTGTGTTCGCCGGTGTTGGTGAGCGTACGCGCGAAGGTAACGACCTCTATCATGAAATGGTTGAATCAGGCGTTATCAAAACTGACGGCCCGGGCTCAAAAGCCGCGCTTG
>JABJBD010000088.1 GCA_018668795.1 Candidatus Puniceispirillum sp.
ACAGATCATAGTGATACCCCGACTCTGGGCACCACGCCTCTGATTGGTATAGGTGCGATTACAGGTGTTCTGTCTTCGCTGACAGGTACTGGTGGGCCTCTGGTACTGGTGCCGCTTTTGATGTGGCTTCGCTTGCCAGTGCTGATTGCGATCGGCCTGTCCCAGGCTATTCAGCTTCCCATAGCCACATTTGCAACAGTGGCTAACCTGATGGCTGGTAATTTCAGCTGGATGATCGCTATAGGTCTTGCGGTAGGTATTTCGTCAGGTAGCTTGATCGGTGCCAAGGTTGCACATAGGTTACCAACAGCAACATTAAAAATAATTGTTGCCATTGTTCTGACTCTGGTTGGTGGTTTTCTTTTCGCTGATATACTGCGTTAAGAACGCGAATTAATGCCTCCTAACAGCCCCCCTGAAACATAGCCAATGCCACATATCTAATAGGTGTCAGCCATTTATTTGACAGTTTCTCTTATATCAAAGCCAATAAAATTGTAACGTAAAAATGGGAATAAATTAAACACCATAACAAACGTAAAATTTACTTTTAGGGATATTAGGAGAGAGAAATGTCAGATACACCGCCACGCAGGAAAGTGACCTATAAAACACTACTCAAAAAAATGGAAAAAGGTGAGCCGATTACACAGCTTGCCGCATATGATTACCGGACAGCCGTTGTGGCGGATCGTATGGGTATGGACATTCTTTGTGTATCAGACACAGGTGGCATGATCCTGTTTGGACACCAAAGCACTGTTTCAGTCAGCTTTGATGAGGTCATGATGATGTCACAGGCCATTGACCGTGGGTCACAATATGGTTTGCGCATGGTCGATATGCCTTACTGGAGTTTTCATGTTTCAAAAGAGCAGGCTGTTGAAAATGCAGGTCGCTTTGTACATGAGGCAAACGCCGAAGTCATGAAGTGTGAAGGTAACCGCCATCACGTGCCAGCTATCGAAGCGATTGTGAATGCAGGTATCCCAGTTCAGGGTCACATTGGTATCACCCCGATGCGCATGCCACAGCTTGGTGGCTTTATCGCACAAGGTAAAACCGCTGCCCGTGCTCAGGAACTTGTTGACGATGCCAAAGCGATGTATGACGCTGGCTGCTTCTCAATCCTTTGCGAAGTGACAACATCAGAAGTTGCTGAATATCTTGCAGAAACTTTGCCTGTTCCAGTTATCAGCCTTGGTGCAGGTAATTGTGCAGATGGTGTGCACATTATTTCATCTGACTTGTTCCATCTCTGGGAAGAGCATGTACCAAAGCATTCGCGGATTTACACAGATTTGATCCCGATCATGGAAGACGTCATCACAAGATATATGAATGATGTTAAGACCAGAAACTATCCTGGTCCAGAAAACACCATTAACATGCCTGAAGACGAATTACGTAAATTCGCCAAGGCCATGAAATGGGAGCGCAAGCTCGAAGAGCTTGGCTAAGCCATATGACGATTATATAACAGGAGCCAATCAGTCCATGCCATGCGCATGTGAAGCTGAATTTCAAAAGGCTCCTGTTATATTTCATTAATTTATGAACGTTGATATGTACGATCTGCCAAAAATGGCTTCGCATTTGTGATAATCCATTGGCTGAATTCTATATATTAGAACCCACAAACCCCATTTTAGCCTGCCCTTATATTGGCGCAAGCTGGCAACGTTGATTAGAAGTTGAGAGACCCCTGATGACTTATAAAACCGATATCGAAATTGCACGTGAAGCAAAGATGCAGCCAATCCAGGAGATTGGTAAAAAGCTCAACATTCCTGAAAAGGATCTTTTGCCGTTTGGTCATGATAAAGCCAAAGTATCGGCTGAATTTATTGCCTCTAAAAGAGGTGGCACTGACGGCAAGCTGATTTTGGTGACAGCGATCAACCCGACGCCGGCTGGTGAAGGTAAAACCACCACCACTGTTGGTCTTGGTGATGGCCTTAACGCCATTGGAAAAAAGGCGATGGTCTGTATCCGTGAAGCGTCGCTTGGTCCTTGTTTTGGTATGAAGGGTGGCGCTGCTGGTGGTGGCTATGCTCAGGTTGTACCAATGGAAGAAATGAACTTGCATTTTACAGGTGATTTTCATGCGATCACCTCGGCGCATAATCTTCTGTCAGCTATGATTGACAACCATATTTATTGGGGTAATGAGCAGGATATCGATCAGCGCCGTGTAGCATGGCGTCGTGTTGTTGACATGAATGACCGGGCTCTGCGCGATATTGTTACCAGCCTTGGTGGTGTTTCAAACGGTTTCCCGCGCCAGTCTGGCTTTGATATTACTGTTGCTTCAGAAGTTATGGCGATCCTTTGTCTGGCTCTTGATATTAGCGATCTGCAAAAGCGTCTAGGTGATATCATTGTTGCCTATCGCCGTGATCGTAGCCCTGTCTATTGCCGTGATATTAAAGCTGATGGTGCTATGACTGTGCTGTTAAGTCAGGCTATGCAGCCTAATCTTGTTCAGACATTGGAAAACAATCCTGCATTCGTACACGGTGGTCCGTTTGCCAATATTGCTCATGGATGTAACTCGGTTGTTGCCACTACGACAGCACTAAAGCTGGCTGACTATGTGGTAACCGAAGCTGGTTTTGGCGCTGATCTTGGTGCTGAAAAATTCATGAACATCAAATGTCGTAAAGCTGGTCTTGCACCAAGTGCAGTTGTGCTTGTGGCTACTGTGCGTGCCATGAAAATGAATGGTGGTGTTGCCAAAGCTGATCTGGGGGCGGAAAACGTCGCCGCTGTTCAGGCTGGTTGCCCAAATCTTGGACGCCACATCGAAAACCTGAAGTCATTTGGTGTTCCAGTTGTTGTTGCAGTGAACCATTTTGTTACTGATACAGATGCTGAAATCAAGGCATTACAGGATTATGTGGCTGGGCAGGGGTCAGAAGCGATCGTGTCCCAACATTGGGAGCATGGGTCAAAGGGGTCTGAAGCACTGGCTATCCGCGTTGCCGAAATCGCTGATGCTGATATGGCCAATTTTGCCCCAATCTACCCGGATGAAATGCCACTGTTCGAAAAGATCGAGACCATTGCCAAGCGTATTTATAGAGCTGAAGAGGTGATCGCCGATCAGAAAATTCGTGATCAGCTCAAACAGTGGGAAGAACAGGGTTATGGCCATCTTCCTGTGTGTATGGCAAAGACGCAATATAGCTTTAGTACTGATCCTAACCTGCGTGGTGCGCCAACTGGTCATAGCGTGCCTGTACGTGAAGTACGTCTTTCGGCTGGTGCTGGTTTCATCGTGGCTATCTGCGGTGAGATCATGACAATGCCTGGCTTGCCTCGGGTTCCTTCAGCTGAGTCAATCATGCTGAATGACGAAGGTCAAATTGAGGGTCTTTTCTAGTATCGACTCAGTAAAGCAGGGTTTTGTGATGTAAATTTCAACAACCTTTACGAGATTATCCTTTTATAAAGGGCGTTGCTGTTGCGATGCCCTTTATTCTTTGCGCCTAGCGTGACAATCAACATATTGGGGTTAATTCAAGGATTCGTAACAATTCTTTGAAAAGTGCGACATTCTGACTCACGTGACCTTTGCGATTCGCAAAGTTGGCTCAACAGCCTTGACATTGCAACTTCAGGGTGATTCTCTGCATTTACTGATCGGGTTACCGATATTGTCACACCCAATGAAGGTTACTTTTTGTGAAAAGTGTTTCGGGGACTGAAAAATCGAAAAATGGTGTAAAAACCGGAACCTCAACTTTGCTTAGTTGGATCAAGAGGAGTTTTTCATTCACCAACATAATTGGCAAAGCATCGGCGCCTAATATTTCTGTCGCTTTGCGCCAGCAACGTAAAAACGACCGCAAAGCAACCTACCTTGTAAAAGCCGGAAATACTGAGAATGATGATGTTTTTGGTGCTGTAATGGACGCCTTTAACGATGACTCAATTAAGCCATATGCGGTTATTGAACCAGACCCCATTGACGTACCAGTTGAAGCCAAACCATCGCCAAGCGAATTTGTTCTGTTCAAGCGCAAACCAGCACGATCAAAAGCGTAGCTAGAAAATACGGAAACTTGTGAAGTAAAGCGAATCTATCTGGCTATTGTAATCATATTTTAACAATTCTTCATTTAAGGCTAAGCGTAAGACTTCAGTTGCGGCTTGGCGTTTTGGCACGCTATCTAGATCGGTTTCCTGAAATTCGCTAAGATGCCCCAGCAGAACTGACCGGAACGCAGGCTCCATATCGGTCATCTCAAGTAAAAATGTATCACCCTCAATATATTTGGCCAGTTTGGCGCATGCTATTTCAACAGACACCATCTTTTTGCTATTCTTTAAATTAGTGGTAAAGGCCAATACAAAGGAAAAATATTGATACTCGTCAGGCATCATATTTTCATCAGGCGCATTTTCAGCTGTCATATTGTCACTGGTTGCGTTGTCTGTCTCTGCGCCTTTTAAATCGTCACCCAGCAATTCGGCACCCATTAACGCGGTGCTGACACTCATGCCTGATTGCTTGCGCAATTCATACGCTTTGCTGATATCAACTGCTGATGGTGCTGATTTGGTGAATAATAGATGACTGCCAATGAATAAAGTAGCAATGATAATTGCTGGCCCGCCGATAAGTGCAGACATCATTAAAAGCGACTTGCGGTTGGCCTTTTTCTGCGCCGCCTTCAGCTTTTTCTGTTCTTCCTCGTCTTCTTCTTCATCGAGATTATCAAATTCATCTGCATCATTCATGGGCATATGATCCGGCACTTTTGAAAATGGTTTATTTTTGCCCGTTGCCGCAACGACACCGGTCTTATAGTCATACACCTTTACGGCAGAACTCTACTTTATCGTAGTGCGCTTCTGGATGATACAGAAGTCTATTAGTGGTTTTCAAAGACATCATCGCATAATTCATCGAACCATGGCCATGATTTTACCACCCGATCATTGCTGACCAGATAAATATGTCGGTCAAAAACAGGTGCTTCTTCCAGCTTGAACAGACGCTTGGCATCACAATGTGGCTTGGCTAGCTCGACAGGCAGGTAGGCGGATCCGTCATTTTCCAAAAGATAGTCACATGCCCAAACAGACGAACCGATCGATATTCTAGCCGTACCAGCATCGCTATAGGCCAAAGTATGCTGGCGGGCGAAATTTTCACCCCCATCAACATAAAGATAGTTAGGGTCAAACCGAATAGGCCCGTCTTTGCGGGTCGAAAATAAGGCCAGTTTTATGGTCGCAACTTGGCGACTGGTAAAGCTTTCATGACGTCGAGGTTGAAAGCAAAGTGCCATATCAATTACACCCGTATCCAGCCAGTCATTCATATCACGCGCTTGTCCCTGCCAAGCGGATAATGCGGTTTGCGCTTGTGTATTGCGAATATGGTTAAACAGACGTTGCCCCCAATAGGGCCATATATCGGGAATACATCCGATATTACAAATCTGATCAACAGATCCGGGCATGGCAGTCTCGCTACGTGCTTTTTTCCATAGGTCAAGCATGGCTTCGGCATAACGTTTGAATTTTAATCCTGCCAATGTCATCACCGCACCAGATTTTTGACGATGAATCAAGGTCTGGCCAAGGTCCTGTTCCAGTGTATTGAGGCGCGTTGTTACGGTTGATTGCGTGACATGCAAGCGCTCTGACGCGCGCACAAGGCTGCCTGTTTCGACAATGGCAATAAAGGTTTCAAGCGTAATGTGGTTCATTATGCGCGCTTTCATGATTGATATATAATTCGATAAAATCAAACATAATAATCAGAATAATTCGTTTAACAAATACTACTTCTTTTGTCATGCTGTAAATGTAACGAACATATTCTGGACAGATAGGTGGCTAGAGATGGCAGATATAGTTGATTATAAAATGCTTGTTGATGGAGACTGGATTGGTGCATCGGATGGCAAGACATTTGACAGCATAAACCCATCAACCGGACAGGTTTGGGCGCGTGCGCCAGAAGCAACGGTGGCGGATGTTGACATGGCGGTTCGTGCGGCAGATCGGGCTTTCAATGACGGTCCTTGGACGAAGATGAGTCCGACTGAACGCGGCCATTGTTTGCGCCGCCTTGCTGAACTGCTGGTTGATCAATCCGAACAGCTTGGCCATACCGAAGCGCTTGATACAGGCAAAATGCTCAAGGAAACGCGCTGGCAGGCGAAATATATCGCTGAGTTTTTTCATTTCTATGCAGGCTGCGCAGATAAGATACATGGTGACACCTTGCCTATCGACAAGCCTGATCTGTTTGTCTTTACAGATCGTGAACCGCTAGGCGTCATCGCCGCTGTTGTGCCATGGAATTCACAACTTTTCCTAAGTGCTGTTAAAATTGGTCCGGCATTGGCGGCTGGTAACACTGTCGTTATGAAGGCGTCTGAACATGCGTCGGCAGCGATGCTGGAATTTGGCAAGCTTATTAAAGAAGCAGGTATTCCAGATGGTGTGGTCAACATCATAACGGGGCATGGTGATCCATGCGGCAAGGCACTTACGTCGCATCCTCTGGTGGCGCGCATATCTTTCACAGGCGGCCCCGTTGCTGCGCGCCATGTCTTGTATAATTCAGCAGAAAATTTCGCTGAGGTATCGCTTGAGCTGGGAGGTAAATCGCCGATCATCGTATTTGATGATGCGAATATTGAAAGTGCAGTAAATGGAGCTGTAGCTGGAATATTTGGTGCTGCTGGACAAAGTTGTGTGGCCGGATCGCGATTATATCTTCATGAAGACATTGCTGATGAATTTCTTGCGCGCATGAAAACCGCCGCCGAGGACATTTTGATCGGTGATCCATTAGCTGAGGACACGCAAATGGGGCCACTTTGCACCATTGGTCAACGCGATGTGATTGAACGCGAAGTTGCGCATGCGGTCAGTGAAGGCGGTAGCGTTTTATGCGGGGGTAAGCGCCCCGACGGGCTTGAAGGCATCTATTTTGAGCCAACCATAATTGATTGCCCACGTCAGGATTTACGGATTGTTGATACCGAACTTTTTGGTCCGGTGGTCAGTGTTCTGCGCTTTCGGGACGAAGCCGAAGTTGTGGCTCTGGCAAATGATACGAAACATGGCCTCGCCGCAGGTATTTTCACGCGCGATAGTGCCCGCTCTATACGCATGGCAAAGGCTGTGCGTGCGGGCATTGTTTGGGTCAATACCTATCGCGCAGTATCGCCAATTGCCGAATTTGGTGGCGTAAAGGGGTCAGGCTATGGACGCGAAAGCGGATTTCAGGCGGTCTATGATTACACAAGGCCAAAAACAATCTGGATGAACACATCAGACGAACCGCTAGGCGCGGTTTTTGTTTCCCGCTGATAGAGAGAGGAACAGAATATGAAATTTCAACTTGCTGTTAATCTTGAGCGTCTTGACGACTCAATCGATATGGATAAGGTTCAGCGTCATACGCTGGACATGGTGCAAATGGCCGAACAAGGTGGCTTTGACCTTGTATGGTCAGCTGAGCATCACGCGCTGGAGATGACAATTGCACCTAACCCGTTCCAGATATTAACATGGTGGGCAGGACATACGGATCGCATCCGTTTGGGTACGGCGGTGGCTACAGCACCCTATTGGCATCCAATTAATCTAGCAGGAGAAGCGGCTTTTACTGATCTGATTTCGGGAGGTCGGCTTGAATTTGGTATTGGATCAGGCGCCTATCAGCGTGAATTTGATCGTATGCGTCCCGGATTGAAACAATCAGACGCATGGCGCTATATGCATGAGATGTTGCCAGCAGTAAAAGCCCTATGGGCAGGTGACTATGCACATGATGGTGAATTCTGGTCATTCCCAACATCGACATCGGTGCCAAAGCCCGTTCAGCATCCACATCCGCCTATCTGGGTGGCAGCACGTGCGCCAATCACTTATGATTATGCAGTCAAACATGGCTATAACA
This sequence comes from Candidatus Puniceispirillum sp., assembly GCA_018668795.1. Lineage (GTDB taxonomy): Bacteria > Pseudomonadota > Alphaproteobacteria > Puniceispirillales > Puniceispirillaceae > Puniceispirillum. The sequence goes on from JABJBD010000088.1 coordinate 7,934, forward strand.
TTATGTCATGGCCATTAACGCGCCCGTTTTCAGAAGCTGAATTATACAAACAACGGCTTGATGAAGCGATGGTGGCAAATCCGGATGCCAAACGTCCGACATTTGCCATGATGCGTCATAGCGCGGTTTATGCCAAAGCTGATGACTGGGACAAGCCCGTGCAAGCGTTGCAAAGAACGCTTGGGCAATTTGAAAATCTATTCAAAAACCTTGGTGATGTTGTGAATGGATTTCCAAAACAGATCCCGCTTGATGAGCTGGAAAACCGTGATGAATATAATGCAAATATGTTGCATGAGAATTTGATGTTTGGCACACCAGAAGAAGTCATCAATAAGCTGAAGCGCTATGAAGCCCTTGGTGTTGACGCTTTCATTTACTATGCCAGTATGAATTTGGACATGGCATCACAAAAGCAATCGCTCAAACTGTTCTGTGACGAAGTCATGCCAGCTTTTTCATAAAGTATTTAAGGACAAAAGATTTAGCAGGGGAGAGCATATGCCTGTTTCGGGTAACGGTACGGTCTATGATATATATGGTTCTGTCGACAGGCCCGTCATCACCCTTGTGCATGGGCTGGGATTAACGCGGGCGACTTGGGACGACCATATCCCGTATCTGGCCGAACATTATCGTGTTTTGAACTATGACCTCTATGGGCATGGTGATACAGCACCACCACCTCGCCGTCCGGATTTGAGCCTGTTTGCCGAACAGCTTGCCGAAGTCATGGATGAGGTGGGGATCGCGCAGTCTGCTGTTGTTGGCTTTTCGCTGGGTGGTATGATTAATCGCCGATTTGCGATGGATTTTCCAAACCGTGTTTGGGCGTTGGGAATTTTGAACTCGCCGCATGAACGTGGTACTGAAGCGCAAAAAATTGTTGAAGATCGTGCCGCCAGATCGGATGAAGGCGGCCCTGGTGCCACTCTTGATGCCACTATCGAACGCTGGTTCACGCAGCAATTTATCCGCGATAATGATGCTATTATTGCCAAGATTCGAAGCTGGGTGCTTGCAAATGATCCGGCCGTTTATGCGCAATGTCGCCAGGTATTGGCGCATGGGGTGTTGGAACTGATCCGCCCTGCGGTGCCTATCGCGGTGCCGTCACTGGTTATGACATGTGCGCATGATAGCGGCAGTACACCGGTTATGTCACATGCAATCGCCAGCGAAATTGAGGGCGCAGAAACAATCATAGTGCCACAGCTTCAGCATATGGGGTTGGTTGAAAAACCACTGCTTTTTGCTGAACCGATGCGCCATTTTCTTGATAATCTGGGTTTGACTAATTCTGATTGAACACCATTGGCGTGTTGAAAGGTAAGTTTAATATGAAAAAAATGTCAGGTGGTCAGGCGGCTGTCGAATCTCTTCGAGTTGAAAATGTGTCACATGTTTTTGGCTTGATTGGTTCAGCCACAATGGAAATGTTTGATGCGCTTTATGATGCTGATGAGATTAATTTTATTGGCATTCATGACGAACGTACAGGCACGCATATGGCGGATGGATTTGCTCGTGCCTCAGGCAAGCCCGGAGTTGTTTTGGCTGGGCAGAATGGCCCAGGTGCCACCAATCTTGTGACGGGTCTGGCTCAGGCCGCGGCGGCTTTTTCACCCGTCATCTCGATTGCAGGGGCATTGTCATCAGGGCATGTTTACCGTGATGCCTTTCAGGAAGTTGATCAGCAGGCATTGTTTGCACCTGTTACTAAAAAGACATGGACTGTGACACAAACCGCACGGGTACCTGAAATGTTTCGTGAGGCATTTCGTGTCGCTATGGCACCGCGTCGGGGTCCTGTACAGATCAATTTGCCACGCGATATACTCGCTGAAACAGTTGAATTTTCCTCATTTCAAACCCCGGATACATATCGCGCGCACAGTATGCCCGCCGCACCAGTGGACGTGATCGAAAAGGCAGCTGAAATGTTGCGTGGTGCCAAAGCTCCTGTCATTGTTATTGGTGGTGGAATCAAAAATAGTGGGGGGCAGGCCGAAGCGCTGGCCCTTGCCGAAGCCTTGAATACGCCAATCATAATGGCACCTGGTCATGGTGATGCAATACCTTTTGGACATCCGCTCAATGCTGGCCAGATGGGGCCACGCGGTAATATGGTGGCGTCACGTCTGGCACGGGAAGCCGATGTCATTCTGGCGCTTGGCACACGTCTTGGCTTTAATTCGACCTTTTATTCCTATGACAATATCAACGCTGATGCTGCGATCATTCAAGTTGAACTCGAAGCCACTGCCATTGGTCGTTATTTCCCGATTGCGCTGGGTATCTGGGCTGAAGTGCGTGAAGCCGCGAAACAATTAACAAAGGCCGTTGCCACTTTGACAGGGCGTGCCGAAGTTGAAGCGTGGACAGCACAGTTTAAAACTGATCGTGCTACTTATTTGCAACAACGTGATGCTGATGCCGCCTCAGATGTGTTTCCGATTCAGCCCTCCGGCTTGTTCAAAGAGTTGCGCGGTGTGCTACCACAGGATGCGGCCATCACAATGGATGCAGGGACATTATGTCTGCAAGCCACAGATGCGTTGAATTACTGGCAACCACCAAGTCTGTTTACGCCGCTTGATTTCGGCCTTGTTGGGTTTTCTTATGCTTGTGGCCTTGGCGTAAAGCTTGCTTGTCCTGATCGCCCCGTTGTCAGCATGATGGGTGACGGTGGTTTTGGCATGACAATTTCTGAGCTAAGCACGGCTGTTCAACATGGCATCAATACGGTAACGATCGTCATGAATAATCAATGCTGGGGTGCAGAAAAAGCCTATCAGCGTGATTTCTTTGGCGAACGCTATATCGGCGCTGATGTGCATAGCCCACCCTTTGACAAGGTTGCCGAACTATATGGCGCGGCTGGTTTCAAGGCTGAACACATTGGTGATGTGGGCGATGTTGTCAAAGCCGCTTTGGCTGTCAACAAACCGGCGGTGGTGGAAATCGCGGTTGACCCTGAAGCCCTGTTCAGTTTCCGACGCGACAGTTTTAAACATCGGGGAGGGTGAGTTCTATGACTGAAAAAGACATGATGTTTCCGCATACTGAAGCACATAAGGCCAAAGGGGATTGGAATCCAGTCTGGGATAAACTAGCCGCGCTGGATGCAGAATTCCTTGAGGCCTATCTGGCATTCCGGAGTGTGCCACATCGTGAAGGGCCACTTCCGCAGAAATACAAAGAGCTGATCATGATTGCGATCAATGCGGCGACAACGCATCTATATGCGCCCGGTGTACGTCGGCATATACAGAATGCGTTAAAGGCGGGTGCCACACAGGAAGAAATCTTTGAGACGATTCAGCTGACCACAGTAATGGGTATTCACGCTTGTAATTTGGCGGTGCCAATCCTGATGGAAGAAGTAGAAGCGATGAATATGGCATCCAGCGATAGCGAACCTAGCAAGCGCTAGCTATCAAGCGGTGGAAAGCGGGTTTTGGCCGCAGCTACCGTCCAGTCCATATGATTGCGGACATATTCATTTGAGGCATCACGCGGTGGATTATAATCCCATGCGGTCAGGCCGCCATATTGCATGGCATTGTAAACCGACTGGCGTTGTTTCTGTTTGGCAATGACATCTGTGCGGATGGCAGTGCTATTCCAGCGCTCGGTAACTTCGATGGCAAAGGAAGCTGCAATGCTTTGATGCGCAGGATCATCTGCAAGATTGGTCAATTCTGCTGGGTCATTGGCAATATTGTAAAGTTGCGCTGGATCACCATCACAATGGATATATTTATACGCGCCTCGGCGGATCATAAATACAGGATGGCCAGTCATTTCTGCACAATATTCACCAATAGCATCACCGTTATCTTCGCCCTTGCCTGTTGCCATTGGCCATAGCGAACGCCCATCAATTGGCTGCCCTAATTCAGGCTTGTTGCCCCCATTTTGTGCGGCAATATCGATCATGGTAGGCAGAATATCGACCAGCGAACAAGGACTAGCCATTGCGCCTTTAGCTACATTAGGCCCAGCCATAACCAATGGCACGCGTCCAGAATGTTCGAAGAAGTTCATTTTGTACCATAGACCACGTTCACCAAGCATGTCGCCATGATCGGCAGTAACAAAAATGACCGTGTTGTCCAACTGACCTGTTTCATCGAGGGTACGGACAATTTCGCCAACCTTGTTGTCAAAATAAGACGTATTGGCATAATAGGCATGCCGCGCATTGCGGATTTCATCCTTGGTCACGGCAACGGTGCTTGCCTCAATGCCATCCATGAGACGTTTTGAAAATGCGTCCTGTTGGTCACGCTCCAATGTGTTGGCAGGCATATCTATATCTGCCTTGTCATATAGATCCCACCATTCTGGTCGGGCAACATAGGGATCGTGTGGATGAATAAAGCTGGCTACCATGCAGAATGGCTGGGCCTTTTCACAGGCATATTCCATTAGCTTGCGCTTGGCAAAAAAGCATACTTCCTCGTCAAATTCGATTTGAAATGTTGTCAAAGCAATACCTGCTTCACGTACTGAATCCATATTATGGTACCATTTATCGATCCGTTCGTCGGGAAGCTCCCAGTCGGGTGTCCATGCAAAATCTGATGGATAGACATCGGTAGTTATGCGTTCTTCAAACCCATGCAGCTGATCGGGGCCAACAAAATGCATCTTTCCCGACAAGCATGTCCGAAAGCCCATGCCCCGCAGATAATGCGCAAAAGTCGGCACCGATGATGGAAACTCACTGGCATTATCATAGGCGGCAATGCGGGTAACCAGCTGGCCAGACATAAAGCTGAAACGAGAGGGTGCACATAAAGGCGCATTACAATAGGCCGCATCAAAGCGCATGCCACGCTTGGCTAGAGCATCTATATGCGGGGTTTTCACAAGCGGATGACCATAAGCACCAGTGAAATGTGGCGCGAGCTGATCTGCCATGATCAACACAATATTTGGTGCAACAGGTACATCATTTTGTGTCATTGGATAACTCCTTGCCCCTAATTTGCTAGAGACTTATATTTGCTACTTCTTTTATAACTGGTAAGCAAAAAGCGGATCAGGTCAATTGTTTTTGTCATGGTGCTATCGTGACCGTGATGCCGTGCTGTAGATATTATATGTTAATCTACTGACATGACATGCATATGTAATGATGGAAACAAACAAAACAGCAAAAGGTGTAGGTTACATGTCCGAAAGTGATGCCAGCAAGCCCCGTTGTTTTGGGGATGGTGCTGGGCATGAAATTTTGGCGGCTTATCATGATACTGAATGGGGTGTCCCTGTTCATGATGACCGTTTGCTGTTTGAAATGCTAACGCTTGAGGGGGCACAAGCTGGTTTGAACTGGGAAATTGTTCTGAAAAAACGAGCTGGATATAAACGTGCTTTTCATGATTTTGACGTGCAAAAAGTAATCAGCATGAGTGATGCCGAACTAGACATATTGCGCGAAAATACGGCTATTATTCGTAACCGCCTAAAAATCTATTCAGTTCGTAAAAATGCGGCAGTTATTTTCGATATTCAAAAAGAATACGGTAGTTTCGCAAACTATCTATGGCAATTCGTTGATGGAAAGCAGATAAAAAACAGCTTTGCCTCGCTTGACGGGATGCCAGCTACAACCCCGCTTAGTGATGCCATATCAACTGATCTGAAAAAACGTGGCATGAGCTTTGTTGGTTCAACCATTATCTATGCTTTTATTCAAGGTGTTGGTCTTATTGATGATCATATAACGGCTTGTTGGCGCTATCATGGGGGGCATTAGATCGCGCGACACACCTATAACATGCCGTATGTCTTACGCCGCATATAATCAGCTACCAGCCTTGGGCCAGTTTGTCTGTTGCAATTATATTGCTTCAATCGTCATGCATCAGTCATAAATGGCGATTCAATAAGTATCAAAATCTGGACATTTTTTAATTATAAAGTTATGATTAAAAATTTTTTTAAGAAAATATCTTATGAATTTCGTGTCAAATGGAATTCAAAATACAGTTGATAAGATCATTAACAGTTTTTGCTTTAGTTATGATCTTCATGAGATGACATTCCAAAAAGAATTAGCTCAGTTCGTAGCGTCAAAAGATATGAACGCTCATGAAGATGATGATGAAGCCATGCTTGAAGCTGTATGGGGCGTTATTGCGGCTAAGGACAAAGACTACAAATTTGCAATTTCGGCTGGGTCAATGATGGCTACGGCACCGCCAAGCCCGCTAAACTTTATGAAAAACTATGCCCCTGATTTGCGCAGTGTTTTTTTTCGTGTGCCCTGTTTTACAAAACTTCTGCCAGCAGCCGATATTAAATTCAAAGAGACAGTTGACACAGTGTCTTTACATATCAAGTCACATGACCCCGGGTATGGTTCATCTTTGCAGATAGCCTTTTATTTTACCTTTTTGATTAGAATGGCACGTGCGCAGACGTCAGAGCCATTTATAATTTTAAAACTGGAATTAGATAAAAAATATGAAACTTGTGAGAAGCTCTCAGAATTCATGGGCTGTTCTATTGAGCGAGGTAATGCATGCTCAATTCATGTAAGTAAATCTGATGCAATGATTCCATTTGTAGGGGCTGATAGAATTATGTGGATGGAGGCAGCGAGCGAACTTAATCGTCGCTTGCTTGGAGACAAAGACCTTTCACTTTATGAGCAGGTTAATGATATTTTGATGGAAGATTTGCCTTTTGGGTCCGTTACAATCGACCATGTCATTGAACGACTCGGTGTTGGCAAACGCACATTTCAGCGCCGATTAAAGCAGGACGGTATCAGTTTCCGCCAAATTCTTGCTGAAACACGTTTTAAGCTTGCCACCAAATTTCTAAGACAAGGTAAAATGTCTAAAACCGAAATCGCGTATCAATTGGGGTATCGTGATGCAAATTCGTTTTATCGTGTTCATAAAGAATGGACAAAATCAGGCCAAGCTGACGATTAACATAGATTGATGCGTATTTCATTTGGTTGCAAAGGGGCATAAGTTGAGTCCCAAAAAATGAAACGCCGATCAAATCAGCATATTGTGTCGCCTGATTGTTGCGATCTTGAAAATTGAACTCTATTTTGCCAAAACAAAAGCACTATTTTCTAACATACTGAAAAGTATATGATTAATTACAAATATAGCAAATATCTATCAGTATTATTGCTAAAATCAGAAAACTGTTTTTAAATTAGTAACCATCTGTAAAAAAACACTAAAAAACGAATTCTGTACAACTGACAATTAACGGGACGGTTAATTATTGAAGTGTATTAGATTTGATGAATACTTGGGGAACGTGTGTGTTGTCGGTTTGGCAGGACGTGCGCGATCATAATCTAAAAGTGATCATTCTGTTAACGGAGGTTTAAAATGAAGATTTGGTCGGGTAATACAAAGGCGATGTTGGCTGGTGCCGCTATTGCTTTTTTCCCAACAATTGCATCCGCTGCCGAGGCGAACCTCGCCAGCGATGACTATGTCGGAATTTCTTTCTGGCTTATTTCAATGGCACTTGTTGCCTCAACCGCATTCTTCTTTCTAGAGACACAGCGTGTTTCTGCAAAGTGGAAGACATCTCTTACAGTGTCCGGTCTGGTAACTTTGGTTGCTGCCGTTCACTATTTCTACATGCGTGACGTATGGGTCAGCACAGGCGATACACCAACTGTATATCGTTATATTGACTGGCTGATCACAGTGCCGCTTCTAATGGTCGAGTTTTACTTGATCCTGCGGGCTATCACGAATGTATCAGGTGGCGTTTTCTGGCGTCTGATGGTTGGTACTTTGGTCATGCTTGTCGGTGGTTACGCTGGCGAAGTCGGTTACATGGGTGCATGGCTTGGTTTCATCATCGGTATGGCTGGTTGGGCTTACATCTTGTATGAGATCTTTGCTGGTGAAGCTAGCCGGATTTCGGCAGAGCAGGCTCCTGAGTCTGTTAAGTCAGCCTTTTCAACTATGCGTTGGATTGTGACTATTGGTTGGGCAATTTACCCGATCGGTTACTTCTACGGTTATCTTGGAACAGGTGACCCGGCATCAGCTGCTGCGTCACTGAATGTCATTTATAACTTGGCCGACGTGCTGAACAAAATTGCGTTCGGCGTCATTATCTGGAACGTTGCCGTTACAGAGAGCGAAGCGTCCAAGTAATTTACTTATGAGGCGGTCTTCGGATCGCCTCATTTACTTTCCGCTGGTGATTACAAACATACAGGGGTAAGCATATGACTGTTCTTTCGGTCAAACATAATCCCATGCTTCGGGACGTTTATTCGCGCAGAAATGCCGATAGTGCCAACGCACAAATACTTCATGATTTTATTGTTAATAGGCTTCCCAAAGATGGGACGCAACTGGCTGATGCCGCACGTCATCATTTTGCCAAGCCTGGTAAAATGCTCAGGGCAAAGATGGCGCTCAGCGCGGCAACACTTTTAAAAATTGATCAAGCGGCTGCATTACATTGGTCAACCGCTATCGAGGTTCTACACAACGCATCACTGATTCACGACGATATTTGCGATGGTGATAAAATGCGGCGTGGCCGTGTGGCTGTTTGGGCTAAGTATGGCCGCGATGTTGCTTTGACACTTGGTGATTGGTTGATTGCGCTGGCATTCGAGCTGGCTGCCGAGGCAGCTCAACGTTCAAACACGCCGATGCTAGTAAAAATACTGGCTAAACACATGGCAACCACAACAGCTGGCGAGGCGGCTGAATTTTCAATACAGTCAAGCTATAGCTGGAATAATTATTTAAGAATTGCAGGAGATAAAACAGCGCCACTTCTGACAGCACCTCTTGAGGGCATTGCCGCGATGGCCTTGCATGGTGATACAGCGGGCACTATTGGCGCGTATTTCCGCCATCTTGGTGAGGCCTATCAGATTGCTAATGACATTCTGAATTTTTGCGCCGGAGATGGTGCTGAAGATTGCGGGTCGGATTTGGCACGACGGGCACCCAATGCGGTCATTGTACTGTATCGGGAACATATTGATGCTAACGAGGCTGTTGCCTTTGATGCGTGGTGTAAAGAAGGAAGTAATGACAGCTTAATGTTCTGGTTGCAAAAAATTGTTGCGTCAGACGCGTTAATCCAAAGTGCTGGGCGAATGCAGAATATTCTCGACGAGTCGAAGCGTTGTGCAGCAGAAATGCCTGTCGAACTTCAAACCGCGATAGCGCCGGTGCAGGCTCTACTTGAAGCTGTATGTCATGAATCGGTTGCTGGACTTGCACACTAAGCATCGCTTAAAGTCAGTTTAGTGAATTTTTAGTGATAAGTGTTTTATGACGTCACATATGCCGGTAACGCCTTTGGATAGTGACTCTAGGGCGGGTGAGCATATTTTAGTCATTGGTGCGGGCTTCGGGGGCATAGCGGCGGCCTTGCGAATGCGGGCCAAAGGCTTTGAGGTTACGCTGGTAGATAGATTATCAGCTATTGGTGGTCGCGCACAGGTTTTTGAGCGTGGCGGTTTCAAACATGATGCAGGCCCAACTGTAATTACAGCACCGTTTCTGTTTGACGAATTATTTGAATTATTCGGCGAAAAACGCGAAGATCATGTGGATTTCAGGCCGCTTGATCCATGGTATCGGTTTTATTTTCATGGTGGCCAGCAGTTCGATTATCGTCCGTCGGTCGAAGATACGAATGACGAAATTCGGAAATTTTCAAAAAACGATGTCAAAGGATATGCGGCGCTTCTCAAGACCTCCAAGGCTATTTTTGATATTGGTTTTGAAAAACTTGCTGACAAACCATTTACAAAATTATGGACAATGCTGGCTCAAATTCCCAGCCTGTTACGTTTGAAAAGTTATCACTCGGTTGCAGGCATAGTGAACAGCCATATCAAGCATCCGTTATTGCGGCAGGCTTTTTCAATTCATCCACTACTGGTTGGTGGCAACCCGTTCACGACCACATCAATCTATAGCCTTATTCACTATCTGGAACGGCGGTGGGGGGTATTTTTTTGCATGGGCGGCACAGGCCATCTTGTGGCAGCCTTGCATGATCTTTTGATCAGGGTTGGTGTGAAAATTGAATTGAATGTCGATATTGCCGAAATCACAATGCAGGGCGGTCGAGCAACAGGTGCTGTTGCTGAGGATGGCCGTCGGTTCACTGCAGATAGAGTCATCTGTAATGGCGATCCACCAACGGTTTACAGTCAGATGTTGCCTACTGAGAAGCACCGTAAAAAGCGGTTATTTCCTGATCGTTTGACGCATTACTCGATGGGGCTTTATGTGTTGTTCTTTGGCACCAGAAGGCAATATCCAGACATTGCGCATCATACGATTTGGATGGGGCCACGTTATAAAGAGCTTTTGGCAGATATTTTTGACAAAAAAATCCTGACTGATGACTTTTCCCTTTATGTGCATCGGCCAACAGCCACTGACGAAAGTTTTGCCCCACAAGGATGTGACAGTTTCTACGTGCTATGCCCTGTGCCTAATCTGCGAGGTGATATTGACTGGGACGTCAAGGGACCTGAATTGCGTGACCGCATAATTGCCGCCTTGAGTGCCACGATCATGCCTGACCTGGAAACGGTTATCAGTGATGATTTCTGGATGACACCGGAAGATTTCAAAAAGGATTACCGGTCAATGCATGGGGCAGGCTTCTCAATTGCTCCTATTTTTGTGCAATCGGCCTGGTTCCGCTATCATAATCGTGACCCGCATATTCCAAATTTGTATTTTGCGGCGGCTGGGGCGCATCCAGGTGCAGGAATGCCGGGCGTTTTATGCTCAGCAAAGGTTGTCGAGACATTGGTTGACGATGACGTAAGATTAAACAGGTAGTGTTGCATGAATGTTCAGCAAACCAGCATGCATATCAATGAAGAATTGCCGCCAGAGCAATCGCTTGCCAGAAATGGCAGAAGTTTCAACTGGGCAAAATGGTTTCTTGGCAATGAAATGGGTAAAAGTGCTGCCCAGCTATATAGCTTCTGCCGTTTACTTGATGACATGGCTGACGGTGACATCCCAGATGGGCAAACAAGGCTTGTGGCTGTTCGAGATGGTCTGTTAACCAGCAATCCAACAGCAGACCGCGCGTTGACCGCCTTTTATCCATTTATGCAGGACAAGAATATCGATGGTGATGTGGTGCTGGCGCTGATTGATGGTTTGCTTGCGGATCAGAATGTTGTTGCCATGAACAACGAAGACGAATTGCTTCGTTATGCTTATCGTGTGGCAGGCACTGTTGGTCTGATGATGTGCAAAGTACTGAATTGTCATAATCCGGCGGCACTTGCCCATGCTATTGATCTTGGTATCGCTATGCAGTTCACCAATATTGCCCGTGATGTGCTAGAGGACGCATCGATGGGGCGGCGCTATTTGCCAGCATCATGGGTTGAAAATATGACTGCTGATGAGATTTTGGCCACATCACGCTCCCAGAACACAGCCAGAATAGAAATTATTGCCAATGGCGTTAACCGTCTGTTGGCGCTTGCCGAAGTCTATTATACAAGTGGCCGTCAAGGGTTGACCTATTTACCGTTACGCGCACATATCTCGATTGCCGTAGCAAGACAGGTGTATCGGCAGATTGGCGTACAGCTGAAAAAGCGGGACACATCTTGGCAAGACGGGCGCCAGCATACGAATATGCTTTCCAAATTTGTCTGCACTTCACAGGCGATGGAAAGTCTAGTTTTACGCTTATCGAAACGCCCAGAGCATAATAAAAACCTTCATTTTGCTTTGGCTGGACTGCCCCATGTTAGCTGAGAACACATCACTATCGCTCGACATTACAGAGTCAAAAAAGGATATAGCCGTTATTGGTGCTGGTTGCGCTGGCCTATCGCTTGCCGCCAAGGCCAATGAATTACCAAGCGCAAAACTTCACATCATCACCCCGCCACATCATGCTCATGCAGATCATGTCTGGGGGTTCTGGGCTATGGACTGGCTCAATCAGGTGCGTCCGCTAGTGCGAAAAAGCTGGCATAAATGGTCTATCGTTAACGAACAGACTAATCATGTCATGCACTCAGATCACCATCCTTATCAGGCTATAAGCCGCCACCAATGGCTGGCACAATGTCGTGATCAAGCCACTATGCATGGGGTAAATTTTCACGAAAGTCTGGACGCCGCAAATCTGGGCGCAGGTGCCGAAATATTTGATAGTCGTCCGCCAAAGGTGGCAGATGGCGTCATGCTTCAGCATTTTACCGGTTTTGAGGTGCGTGCACCGGCAGGAAGTTTTGATGATAGCACAGCCATATTGATGGATTTTCGCTGTGATCAATCCCGCGGTATGCATTTTATCTATTGCCTCCCTTTTTCGGATCGTGATGCGCTTGTTGAATCAACCATGTTTTCGTCCCAACAAGCACCAATAGATTTTTATGAAACGGCGATAGCTGACTGGTTAGGCAAGATCGCCAGAATCACTGATTTTGAAATTACACGGCGTGAAACAGGGATGATCCCGCTTGGGTTTTTTGCACGTCATGATCCTGCCTTGCCCGGGATTGGTGCTAATGCAGGCGCCATTCGGCCATCCAGTGGCTATGCTTTTGCATTTATTCAGAAACAGATAGACCATGCGCTAACCCAGATAAAAGCGGGAAGACCTCTAGCCTTTGAAACACCGCATCGTAAGATTGATCTATGGATGGATCGTATCTTTTTGTCGGTGTTGCGGCATCAACCCCAGATAGCACCGCGAATATTTAGCGCGATGGCCAGCCGTTTGAATGGCGATGAATTTGCCATGTTCCTGAGTGGTGAGGCAACGACGGGGCTTCGGCTTAAAGTGATTTTGGCTATGCCGATATGGCCGTTTCTATGCGCCTTGTTTAGACCTGAGCCTGATGCGTCATGATTATTGAAACACTCACATCTTTTCTTGATGCAACCAGCCTTGGGTGGGCCAGTTTGATAGGGCTTGTGGCGGTTGTTTTTATAGGCTTGCCACATGGTGCTTTTGACGGTGCTGTGGCAATGGCGCTTGGATGGGCAAAACGTCCATGGATGATGCTGGCCTTTGTTATTGGCTATCTAGCTTTGGCCGCTTTGGTTATTATCTTCTGGCTGGCATTTCCTAGCTTGGCTTTGGTTGCATTTCTGGGCATCAGCCTGATTCATTTTGGTTTGGGTGATGCGATACGAGGTGTGGGCATTGCGCCACTGGTTCAGGCCATTGCGCATGGTGGCATGGTGATTGTGGGAATCAGCCTGTTCCACAAAGGCGACGTTGATATTATCTTAAGCTATCTGACAGGTGGCAATACCGCGGTCATCTGGATGTTTATCGAACAGGCATCTTATGTCATAGGATTGGCATTTATTATCTATCTTGTTATGGCAATTGCGCGTCCGGCTTTGCGTCCACGTTTATTTGAAATCTTCTGCCTTGGTTTCATTTTTTATATGTTGCCCCCTTTGGCGGGGTTTGCCTTCTATTTCTGCATGGTGCATACACCGCGCCATTTGTTTCGTATTTGGCGTCAGCTAAGCCAGCAGAATTTTGGGCGTAAATCAATGCTGTCGATGGCGGCGGTCTTTACTGTTGCAAGCTGGCTGGCTGGTGGCATCGCGCTGTGGATGATACCACAATCCATGTCTGCTGATGCGCATCTTGTGCGCGTCATCTTCATTGGCTTGGCGGCCTTGACTGTGCCACATATGTTGCTTGTCGATGGTTTGTTCCGGCGGCACCAGGCACGCCCACAAGGGGCTTCAGACAAAATGTGGACAAACGGCGTCAACTTCACGCTTGATAGTGGGCAAGATAATAACCCCAAAGGACATAATGATGCGTGACCAGACTCCCTCACTGCCCAATATATCTGATCGCAAAGACACGCATCTTGATTTGGCCATGTCGCCGCTGGCACAAGCGGGAATCAACAACAGTATGGACCGTCTTCGTTTGACGCATTGTGCGATGCCCGAATGTGATCTGGATACGGTTAATATTGCGACGCAATTTCTGGGCTATGATTTGTCGGCCCCCCTTTTTATTGGTGCGATGACTGGCGGTACAAAGCGGGCAGATAATATCAATGCCGCCCTTGCTGAAGCGGCACAGTCACAGCTGGTGGCCTTGGCTGTTGGGTCTCAGCGTGCTGGACTCGAAAATGGCTCCTCATTGAGGCATTTGCGTGCGCTTGCACCGAATATTCCGATTATCGGCAATCTTGGTGGCACTCAGCTTGCTGGCGATAAGGGACTGGATCTGGCAAAAGCTGCGGTTGACGATTTACAGGCAGATGCCTTGGCCATTCATCTAAATCCGTTACAAGAAGCTGTTCAGCCTGAGGGTGATCGTGATTGGCGCGGGATTGCCGCTGCGATTGAGCAGGCTGTTGTAGAACTGCCAGTCCCCATTATAGTTAAAGAGGTGGGTGCAGGCATTAATGCGTCTTTGGCGCACCGCCTATTTGAAATGGGGGTTATGGGCGTTGATGTTGCTGGCCTTGGTGGCACTAACTGGACACGCATCGAAGCAGCGCGCATCGCCGATGATGAAGCTGCGCTTTTTGCGCCCTTTCTTGATTGGGGATTGCCGACACTTGAATGTCTGATTGACGTTTGCAAACATTGTCCAAACAATCACATCATCGCTTCAGGCGGCATTCGGCATGGTCTGGATGTTGCCAAGGCTTTATGGGTTGGCGCGTCGATGGTGTCGATGGCTGGACCGATGCTCAAAATGCTGATCGATATGACCAGCGATGAAACGCAAGTTGAAACAAAAGCCGAAACACTGTCACCCGACGCGCTTTCAACAGCATTGATGAACTGGCAAAAACAGCTAAGACTCGCCTTATTTCTGACCGGATCAGCTAATATTGCCAGTCTGCGTCAAGCCGGTGCTGAATTGATCTAGGGTTTTATCGGGCTTGGCCATCACCACAGCGTAATATCTGATTCTATGGCAATGAATGCTGCATTAAAGGCGGCAAAGCAAGCTAGGCAAAAAGAGCATCCGAAATGATCTTGGCTGACTCGGACAGCAACTTATATTTATCGCGCGCGTCTTGTTCCGAAAAACGTTGCTTGGGGCCATGCACAGCAAGGGCGGCATAAAACCGGCCTTTGGGATCACGGACAGGCACTGCAATGGCAACCATATCATCATGAAATTCTTCACGGTCTATCGCATAGCCATTTTGGCTAATCTGTTTTAACTCGGCGTTTAACGAGTTGATACTGGCATGCGTGCGTTCGGTAAAGATTTCCATTTTCAAACCGGCAATCAACGCTTGGCGTATTTTGGGCTTTAGGTTTGACAGATATACTTTGCCGCTGGCCGTACAATGAAAGGGAACATGCGTGCCAATCGGCAGAAGAATACGAAATGGCCAGTTAGTCTCAACACGGTCAATATAGCGCATACCGTCACTTTCCGGCATTACAAAATTGACAGTTTCACCCACTTCTCGGGCAATTTTAAGTAGCACTTGATGTCGGGTTACTTGACTTGCTGACAAACCAACCAGCCCTGATGTGAGTTGTAAAAGCCGGGTTCCGGTTTGCAATCGCCGTCCAATTTTTTCCAGATAACCTTCGGATACCATAGTTTGGCATAGCCGATGCGTGGTCTGTTTTGGCCAGCCAAGATGGTCGGTAATTTCGGTTGGTGTCATTGGTTTGCCAATTTCGGCAAGCACTTCCATGATTCGCAACGTACGTAAATTTGGCGCGACTTTGCTAGCTGTTTCTGTATCAAGTGACGTTAAGTCGTTCATTGATTATCTCATTTGGTCTTTAAATTTTCAATTACCCTAGGCGGTTTTGGTACGCGGGTGAATATTCAAATCACCTATGACGCACATGGATGTAAAAATTTAGCTTGAACCCATTGCGATAATATGGTGAAATTTTTACCAA
>JABJBD010000073.1 GCA_018668795.1 Candidatus Puniceispirillum sp.
ACATTAACCGCGCCAAGTGTGTTTTTTACCGTGCCTTTTGACGAAATGGCACGTGACCATACCGGAAAATTCATCGCCTGAAGATCAGCCACATCACGGACACCAGCATCAATCACCAGCCCCTTGACGCCACGCACCTGTGCCGAGGTTGCCAGCAGATCGCCAAAATAACCATCGGTGCAATCGGTTGTGCAAGCCACCACCAGAATATCACCCGCCTGACATAATTCGATGGCCACATGAAGCATCCAATTATCGCCTGGCTGTGTGAGAACCGTCACCGCCGTTCCGCCGATACGCGCGCCTGGATAAATTGGTCGCATATAGGGTTTTAACAAACCAGTGCGCCCTTGGGCTTCATGCACGGTCGAGGCACCAGCAGCACCTAGGCGATCCGCCAGATCAGCATCCGCGCGTTCAATATTTCTCACAGCTACCGTTTTCATGTGTTTTGTCCCCGGCCCAAGTTAATTTGAGGTTACTTTAAAATTACCATTATATGTTATCGTCAATTCTCAAAAGCACAATGCTGATCGAAGCCAGCTATTCAAAGCAGGTCATGATGTCGGCAAGCGGTTTTTTGATCTTGGCAACAGCGGGAATGCTGGCGTCATCTGCCGCATGCCCCACAGCCAGGATCATCATCGCCTTATTCGAGGCAGGACGATTGCATATTTTGCCCAGAAAGCCCATTGGGTTCGGCGTATGTGTCAGACAGGACAGCCCCACCAGATGCAGAGCCGCGATCAAAAATCCCGAAGCGATGCCTACACTTTCGGGCACATAGTAATTTTTATAACGCGTGCCATCATCAAACTGGCCATAGCGTTCACCAAAAATAACAATCAGCCATGGCGCGATTTCAAGATGCGGCTTATCCGGCCCCGTGCCGATTGGTTCAAGTGCCTTGATCCATTCGTCATGGCTGGTGCTGGCATAGAATTTTGCTTCTTCGGCCTCGGCGGCGGCGCGTATTTGCGCCTTAATCGACGGGCTGGAAATGGCGGCAAAATGCCAAGGCTGATGATTGGCACCACTAGGCGCGCGTCCAGCCGTGCGGATACATTCCTCGATAATTGCTTTTGGAACCGCACGGGATGAAAAATCACGCACTGTATGGCGCGTTGCCATCGTTTCACGGAATGTCCGTGCGGCGGCAATGATGGCGGCATCATCTTGCGTTTCACGATGCGGCAATGGTTCGGCAACATAGCTTAGATTTTCACGTATAAACATTGTGACCCTCGCGCGTCAATTCAGATTCGGTTTTCAAAGCAGATTTGATTTTATAACATCCGTTCAGTCTGCCGTGCTTTTTAAGCTGCTTCAACTCTGTTACGTTGAATCGTTCTGTTTCGATTATGTCCAATAGGTGTGCTTATGTTCAATCCTGCTGTTGCAGCCCTCAACGCCCCGCCTGTATCCATCGTTCTTGACTGGAAATCATCCTATGATGGGCGCCATGGCGATATGATCGATATGAGTCAGGCGGTGCCTGGCTATCCTGCGCATCCAGATATGCTGAACGCCCTTGCCCAAGCAGCCGCTTCACCCAACAATGCCCGCTATGGACGGGTTGAAGGTGATGACAATTTACGTGTTGCCTATGCCCAACATCTCAACACGCTTTATGCGGCTGATATTCAGTCCGAGCATACGCATATCACGTCTGGATGTAATCAAGCCTTTGTCGCCGCGGCCTTGGCAGTGGCTGGCCACGGTGAAACAATTTTGATGATGCGCCCCTGCTATTTCAATCATGAATCATCGCTTGGTATGCTGGGGATTTCGGTTGGCTATGTTGATTGCCATGATGACAATGGCTTGTTGCCAAACTGCGAAGATATTAGCGCCGCGATCACCCCAGATGTTCGCGCGGTGGCTCTAGTCAGTCCAAACAATCCGGCTGGCACAATATATCCGCCAGATTTGCTAGCTGAGATTTTGGCGCTGTGCAAAGCCAAGGGTATCTGGCTGATTCTGGATGAAACCTATCGCGATTTTTTGCCGCTTGGGACAGGCGCGCCACATAACCTATTTGCCACAGAGGGCTGGCAGGATCACCTGATACAGCTTTACAGCTTTTCTAAATCCTATTGTATGCCTGGACACCGGCTAGGCGCGGTCACATCGGGATCAGCCATGATTTTCCAGCTGGCCAAGATTATCGATAATATTCAGATTTGCGCCCCCCGTGCGCCACAACAAGCGATCACACCGATGCTGGATAGTCTGGCATCATGGCGCGCCGAAAACCGCGCCCGTATTGCGGCACGTGCGACTATTTTCAGTGATGTTATCACTCAACTTGAAGGCTGGACATTAATCAGCACGGGTGCCTATTTCGGTTATGTCCGACACCCGTTTGACAATGTGAGGTCGCGCGAAGTGGCACAGCGCATGGCGCGTGAGGTTGGGGTGCTGACAATTCCGGGTGCCTTTTTTGGTGAAGGGCAAGAACAGTATCTGCGCTTTGCCTTTGCCAATGCAGGACGTGAGGTGATCGGGCATTTGGCTGGTCGATTGCGTTTGCTGTCGTAATGACAGCAATCAAAAGTCCATATTATGCGTTTCGGCGACTTCGATTGACCCATGTCCCTGTGTGACCATAGGACAGCCAACCGCCATAGCAAGCGCCATATTCAAGTCATCAGCCATGACCAGCGAATAGCCAGATACCGGATTGGCACCGCCATCACTTGCAATGCCATCAACACTGACCGTTTTGGACATGCCAACCGGATTGCCCGGATCAACCAGCGCATCGCCCAAGCCATCCATCCAGTCACGCCAACGCTTCATTTCTGCGGCGATGTCAGCTTCGGTTTCAGGCATCTTGCCCCCGTGGTAAGCGAATAAAAATTTTGGCATTTTGGCCTCCTTAGCTTTGGTTGATATTATGTGTCAGACAGATGCTCCAGTTTGACCAGCGACGATGACCAGCCCCCTTTATGCAAGCGCGCTGACTCTTCGGTTGGCAAATTCATATGCGTTAACGTAAAAGACGTGTCACTTGCACCAATCACACCAGCATCTTCGATATCAAAACGCACAAAGCTTTCATGCCCGCGGACATTATTTTCGTCATGCCAGCCCCAGCTGAAAACTAGCGAATATGGCGCATCAATAGCTAGTACTTCGCCCGACACCTTATGCGTTGTGGCATCAGCATTTATCATCACGGAAAACCACGCACCGCGAAGCGACAGATCAAGATTATTGTCACCGATATGAACGTCTTCGGGGCCCCACCATGTCAATAGGTGATGCTTTTGCGTTACCAAATCGAACATTTTTTCGAGCGGTGCCGGAAAATGCCGTTTGATAACAAGATCGGCAACCCGGGATGGCGCATCTTTTGCCATGCTATCAATTCCGTTCTGATAAAGTGGCTTACTTGTTGAAGAACCAAATTCTGCCCTTTACCCTATTCTGTTTATTGGCAAAGAATTCTGTTAAATATATTGTTGAAATATCAGTTAGACCAATCACATTCCTGTGAAGCATCAGTCAGGATGTTTCATAAAACCAAACACTAAACCCCAACATCAAACCAAAGGTTAAAACCAATGTCCTATTCACCTGATATGCTTGTGATGCTGGTATTTGGGCTTATGGCGACAGGAGCGATTGCAGGCATTCTGGCAGGATTGCTGGGTATTGGTGGCGGCATCATATTGGTGCCCGTTCTGTTTCTGATTTATGATTTTCTGAAGGTGCCGGATGATATTATCATGCATGCCGCGGTGGGAACCTCTCTTGCCACAATCATCCCAACATCGATTTCATCGGCATTGGCGCATCATCGACGCGGCAGTATTGATCTTAGGGTGCTTTGTAGGTGGTCACCCTTTATCATTCTGGGTGCGGCTAGTGGCGGGATATTATCGCATTACATCGAAAGCACGACACTGACTTTGATTTTTGGATGTCTGGCGATTGTTGTGGCGGTAAATATGCTGATGTCACACACGCCAAAAATGCGTGCTAAACTGTCAAAGACACGCCCCGTCGAAATGGTGATATCCGGTTTTATCGGATTTTTTTCAGCCTTGATGGGAATAGGTGGCGGCACCATGTCGATTCCGGTGATGAGCGCATTTGCTATGCCGGTGCATCGCGCCATTGGCACTTCGGCGGCTTTTGGTTTCATGATCGCGCTACCAGGCGCATTGGGCTTTATGTGGTCAGGCTGGGATGTTGCTACGCGCCTGCCCTATTCACTGGGCTTTATTAACGTGCCAGCTGCGGCATTGCTATCGAGCGTCAGTATTTTTACCGCCCCTGTGGGAAGCCGACTTGCCCATGCGCTTGACCCGTTACGCTTGAAACGTGCCTTTGCGCTGTTTCTGATAATCAGCGCGCTACGGATGCTTTATTCAGTTTTTGCCTAAGACGCATCATCCGTATTGACATCATTCTGCGATGCCAGAATATGTGTAGCCAAAGCATGCGTTTGGGTTTTTGTAATCCGCAGTTCCGGCATTTCTCCCCTGCGCATCAGAATATCATGCTTCAGCCCCATCAAGAACGGATACCATTCACGCTGTAAAGGTGATTTCCAAGACCATAAAACAGTTTCCAACGCCGCCAGCGCGGTGCCATCATCCGGCATATCAAATTCTGGCACAAATCCATAAGGTGCATCGAAATAGGCTACCAGCGTTACAAATTCGCCGGGTATTCCCGCCGCCTTTAGTGTTTCTGTCCAGCTTTGTGCATTAGCCATGATGTCCAGCAAAAGAAGATCGGTCTCGATCATGCCGGTGGGGTTGAGCAAAATATCACTAATCCCATCACGCCCACGATAGGGGCCAATAAACAGACGGCGCGGGCAATAATCCTGCGCATAGATATTATCCCAGATAATGATTCTGTGTTTTAGAGAATGCGCGCGCGCCACGCATTCGTCCAAAGCAATGTTGGGCGCAACAATATGACTGCCGCAATGCATAATGGCACAGGCCGGATCAAGAGTGATCGCCAGATCATCAAGGTAGCTACTGGATTGCTTGTCCATATCAGAAACCAATTCATCGGCATAAATGCGCGGCACCAGGATGACCGGACATTCAAGATAGGCGGCAAGACGATTGGCAAGCACGGCATGGGCATGGCCTTCGCGTTTATAGATGCCCGCGCGCTTGGCAAAATCAGCGGCAATGTCATCCATTAATAAGGCAATATGAGACGCCCCATCAGCGCGAAGCTGGGCGGCTTTGTTGCAAAGAATTGTGAAATCATTAGCCTTGGCATTTTTCTGGGCA
>JABJBD010000226.1 GCA_018668795.1 Candidatus Puniceispirillum sp.
AATCATCACTGACAACGTGGCTGATAGATTGAGATTGAAGTTCAAAATTACCCCGCCCCCGCGACATATCGATCCCACGCCTGAGTAATTGTTCATCAAAAAATGAGTGCCCAAAAACAAGGCTGGTAAAAAATGTAGCGATTACCGCAGCCAACATGGCGGCAACCGCAAATTCATAAGATTGAGTGAGTTCAAACACCACCAAAACGACTGAAATTGGCGCCCCAACAACCGCCGCCGTTACCGCCGCAAAGCCAGCAATTGGCAATAAATGTGGCACCGTTACAAACCCAAGAGTTCCCATAAGTTTACCAATGAACCCACCAGCCGCTGCGCCAATCATGGCTGCCGGGGAGAAAACCCCGCCAAACAACCCAAAGCCGATACATAATGATGTTGCCAGTAGCTTGAGAACAAACAACAAAAATAAAAATCCAAGGACATACCCACCGTTAAAAATGATATTAATTTCGGTAACGCCACTTCCCAGAATTTCAGGCACAAAGATCGCCACAAAACCGCATATGACCGCTGCAATCAGCGCTAACGCCAAGGGAGGGAAACCAGTTTTAGCGGCGATTGCGGCTGATTTGAAAAGCGCAAGCATGAACAACATCGCAATGATGCCGAATAATAGCCCACTTGCCAATAAAACCGGCACCATCGGCAACAAATCAGTCGCCGCGGCATCCAGAACAAAAATTGGTTCCCCACCAAAAATAGCCGTTCCAAACCAGACTGATGTGATGCTTGATATGGCAATGGGGGTCAGAGCTCTGAAAGAAAAATGTCGCAACACCGCCTCATGCGCGAACACAATACCAGCGATCGGTGCGTGAAACCCTGCGGCAATTGCCGCGGCAACGCCGCATCCAATGAAGACGTCAGTACCAATTGTTTTGTTACCAAAGGCTTGCCGGATATAAGTGCCAATCGTCGCCCCAAAATGCACCAGCGGGCCGTATTGACCAACAGACGCGCCTCCGCCCATGGCAATAAATGCGCCAATGTTTGACCCAATACCTGCCTTAACGTCAATTGCATTGTCGAGACGGTGTGCCCCAAAAATACTGTCAGCTGGCCCGTGCCAACGCACAATGCCAAACCAATGCCGGACGCCCCACAACAAAAAAGCTGCTCCGATCAGCCACAACATTGGCACCAATGACCCACCATCAAACTGTGATATGGAAAACCTTTCGCTCATTGACTGGCGATGATCGGTCAGAAAACGCAGACCAGCCACAAACAGGCTTGCCACAAGGGACACCGACAAACCGATGCCGGTGCCGGTGACTAGCGTGACAAGTACAAACCGCGATGCCTGACCAAAACTATAATGCTTTATTCCATGCTTCATATTATTTGCAGCCACAACCTTTGCTATTATAATTGCGATCAACCACAACCATTTTGGCGGCATGGCCTAAAGCGAGCAGCAGATAAGTCGTTTAATAAACCATATAGGCATAAAAATTGCAGTTTGTCACTTAGGCAGAACCAATAAGGATAAACACACAGGCCATGTCTACTACAGATTACCTCGGCGCCCTTGGTGCGGGCAGCGGACTTAATGTCCCACAGATTGTCGACGCTCTCGTCGATGCTGAACGTGTGCCGAAACAAAAACAGATTGATGACGCCAAAGAAACAGCAACGGTAAAAATTTCTGCGCTTGGGACTTTGAAAAATGAATTAAGTGTGTTTCAAACTAATACAGCCGCGCTGGATGGCCAAATTGGGCTCAGCCTATCATCTAGCACCAGCAATGTGACGTTGAGCCGGACAGACAGTAGCCTTGCCAGCGAATTTGCACATACGATCAATGTAACTTCGATCGCCACTGCACAAGTGTTGAATTTTAACAACGGTGGCAGTGGATTTGCATCAACAACTGCTGATATTGGCATAGATGAACTCAGCCTACGCTTTGGAAACTGGAACGGCTCAACTTTCACAGCCAATACAGACTACTCAAGCGCCACAACCCTTAATTTCACTGCAGGCTCGACAACCCTCACTGATGTGAGAGATAAAATAAATAATGCAGGGATAGGCGTCACCGCGAGCATCATAGAGGTGTCAGACAGCAACTATTCATTAATGGTAAAATCGGTAGAAGGCGCGAACCATGGGCTCCGCATGGAATCACATCTGAGCGGTTCTGAAAATGATGTACTAAAATACAATCCTGGAAACACTTCGACATTTGCTGATAGCGCAACACAAGTTGTAGCGGCTACCGATGCCAAATTTACAATCGACGGCATCGAAGTAGAAAGAACCAGCAACACTATAACTGATTTATTTTCTGGAGTGACGTTAAAGCTCAGTGATGTGACCTCTAGTGATCTTGGCACAGATCAATCAATCAGCTCAAATTACTCAGAAACCGATGCTCTAGCAACACTTGAGACAGTCATTAGCGAGGTTAACTACCTGCTGTCATTTTTAAAAGAGCAGAGCAAACCAGGTACAAATGGTGAAGATGGTGGACCGTTACATGGTGATCACTTCATTCGCCACACCGAAAACAAGATCAAGAATCTAACATCTACCGCCATTGCCGGCTATGATGACGCTGAGATATATTTGTCCAGTTTTGGTGTTGTCACTGAACTTGATGGCACCTTATCGATCGATGAAACCCGGTTCCGCGAATATTTTAGCTCAAATCCAGAACATTTTGCCGCGGTGACAACATCTATGATACGCACTGGCGATGCTGGGGTCACCGGTAGTGCCACAACGGACTTATTCACTCCGGGCATTTATGATTTTGTACTGTCAGGCGGGGCAGCGACGCTAGAGGATTCTAATGGCATCATAGAAAACATGTCTGCCGGCACCGACCGTTATGGATATGCTGGCGCAACTATTGGTGCAACTGGATTGCTGTTAGACACCAGCAAAACAGCAGCCACCACAAATGTCTATATGGGACGAAGCATCATGCAAACCCTCTCAAAATATATTGATGATGTGCTCATGCTGAATGGCGATATCGACGAAAAAATTAATAATATAGAGGATGATGTCGACAGCCTTGTCGAAGAACAAGAAGCCCTAGATCAGCAAATTGCTAATCAACGTGCTATTTATGTACAAAAATTCACTGCTATGCAAACAGCGGTGTCAAGTTTCAATAAGACTGGTGAGTTTCTCGATAATTTGATCAAGTCTTGGAATTCAAGCAATTAAACCTTAACCCAATCCCCTCGCTAAACCTGTCAGGGAAGCGCCTAGAGAAAGTC
>JABJBD010000228.1 GCA_018668795.1 Candidatus Puniceispirillum sp.
ACTGGTGAGGTTGGGCATTTTGACGTGCTAAAGCAGGGATGGACGATGATACGTAATCTTATTTTCCGAATAACCAGGGTGATTGGCCTGATAGTAACTTTTCTGACCTTGTCTTTAGCAAGCCTCTGCGTCTTAGCACCAACCATATCAGCTGAGGAATACGATCAAGTCATTGTACTTAGCAAGATGACGAGCGTTAAAGAGGAGGGCAATAACCAAGCTGTCACTGATGCACTTCCAATTGCGCTATCGATGGCATTAACTGAAATTGGAATAACGCCAATAGACGCAAGGTTTGCTGGTGCCACATTTTTAGAAGATGTCCAAACATCTCCAGAGATGATCGAGGCGCTACAACTTTACGATGCTGAGCGCACTGGGCGGCTACTAATTTTAGAAGTGTCAGTCACACCCGATATGGCCAACCCAGAATTAATGACTCCAATTGTTTCCATGATCGATGTTAAATCAGGTCTTATCCCAGCTATTGTTTCGACACTTCAGGTTTTAGTTCCGCTCGATCACGCTAGCATAAATGCAGTCGCTACAGCCCTTGCCCGTTCTGTTGCTATGCGAATGGATGAGAATGGATATATTGTAAAACCAAGCAAAATCAAACCATGGGGAGGCACAGCGA
Source organism: Candidatus Puniceispirillum sp. (assembly GCA_018668795.1). Classification (GTDB taxonomy): domain Bacteria; phylum Pseudomonadota; class Alphaproteobacteria; order Puniceispirillales; family Puniceispirillaceae; genus Puniceispirillum. The sequence continues at coordinate 638 of JABJBD010000228.1, forward strand.
GAAAAGTGCGCCTTGCGCTTGAAGGTTTTAACGGATGTGAACAGCAGGTTCTTTTGACAATCATGGAAGAAGAATTTCCCGGGTTTTTGGGAATAGAGTTAGAAAAAGCACCCAATCCTGACTATTCGATTTATAATTATCACACCACTGCAACTAAACAACGACTCAATAAGTGGGTACGGCTTATGATTGCCGAAAATCGCGCCAGCATGTCCGGCAGTACTTCTGATAAGGTACGGCTTTATGTGCAAAAGGAAGGTTTGCGTCTTCAAAAAATTAAAAACACTGTGATTTTTAGGGCGGAATGTGGTGGTTGAGTTTGGTGGTGTTAAATTACAGAAGTGGTTACATGAAAGAGGACAAAGATTAAAATGATTTCTAAATCAAAAAAAATCAGAAACACCGTTTCTCTTTATCGACATATCTGCGGTACTTTTCTGTCCTTGTTTTTACTAACTGGATTAAGCTACACGGCTAATGCAGGTGAACAAATTTTCGTTTTCTCTCAGGAGAATATCAATCAAAATGTCAAAATACGAGCGTTGACAACTATCAAATCACGTCTCAGCCGTGCAGGCTTTCTAGTTAGAGATAATGTATCCCTTCTCAGCTCTATAGGCATTTTTGCAGACACTCCAAAGTCATTTGTCTTACGTCGAAGTGAAACATTGGCACAACTTGCCGGTAATTCTACCCTGATATTTGTTGATAGCACGATTACTGATGCTGGTCTTTCCCGTGAATTGCGTATGAGCGCCGAACTCTACAGCACCGCGAGCAATAGTTTTTTGACCAGCTGGTCAGTACCAAACACTACTTTGACTCTTCCAAACGATTGCAGTCAGCCATGTTCTAACAGTTTGCTAGCTGACGAGGCAGAAAGAATGGCTGATACGCTTGCAGCAAGCCTAGTTCAACTATTACAGAGACCAACGGGGGCAAGTGACCTTGTTGGCAATACCATAGCAATCCTGGATGTTGAGATAATCGATTTTACCAATGCTGAAGTGATTCAACTAGTTGATCTTATGCGCAACGAATTTCCTGGTTTTGTTGACATCACGCGCGTCCAATCGTCTGGGCCGCGATACCGCATGCTCTATCATACGTCTGCTGATCTTCAAAAACTCGCTACATGGGTCGATATATCACTTGAAGAAATTGGCCTGAAGGTCGATACCGATGTACAGCGCATTATCACCGAACAGCGCATCGATGTTCGTCGTATCGACCCAGCCACTCGGAAGGGCAGTACTGGCAACACGCTCAAATATAACTAAATGCCGAATGGCGAGTTTAATGGCAAATATCGACGCTCCATTGACTCCAAAATTAGTCCAAAAATTTTCATATATCTCTTGAACACATAATTTCAGGAGAGTGAATGTGATAGATGATGGCGCCAACCCACTTGCCGAGGTTGCTCTAGCCCTTGCAATGGCCTTTTTCAGCTTAATGGTTTTGACGTTGTTTGCCGTTGTGCATCAACCAGAAACGGCGATTGTAGATAGTATGGTTTTACAAAAGTCTGCTAACGAGATTTCATCGGAACCGCCAAAACTTGTTCTTCTTCATACTAACGGGCTGTTTGATGAGATGTTGCGTCCAATCCATGCTGATGACCTGCCGGTCGGAAAACCAATAACTCTGGGCGTACAGGCAGATATAACCATGTCGGAGTTGATGCGCTTTAAGCAAGCCCACCCTTCACTAGACCTTAAGATTAGTGAATTGACGTCTGAATGGACAGACCTTCTTAACGCTAAATTAGGTGACTCAGATGAATAAGAACTTGTTTTGGGACGAACAAGAAGTTCTACAAAATAGGAATAGGGCATCCACAATTCTTGTTCATTATTTCCTTCTGTTTGTTGGGGTTGCTATTGGCTTGACGGCCATGACATCCACTAGTCTTGCTGCCAAGCCAAAAAATGTGGTGAAAAGCATTATTATTGAAGAGGCTGACAAGTCGGCACATGTATCCGCCAGCCTAGCTTTAGCGGTTGCCCATGTTGAGTCGCGTTTTCAGTCAGACGCTCTTAGTCCAAAAGGTGCCATAGGTGTGATGCAAATTATGCCGCGAACAGGACGCACTGTATTTGGCCTCACGTCTCAGCAGCTATATGACCCCAAAGTCAACATACGCGCTGGCGTAAAGTTCCTTGACCAGTTAATCAAACAATATGATGGCCGGATTGATCTCGCTTTATCGCACTATAATGGAGGATCAGCAGTATCAAAAAATGGCAAACGACAGATCATACCCTATACAAAAAATTATGTGCTAAAGGTGTTGGATGCGGCCAAAACATATGCAGATAAGGACATATCCTTTCAAAGGCAGGAAATAAGACACTTAAACGATAGACCAGCCTATATTCCCCCCACTACCCCTCGGAACATAGCAATACAGAACGCTGATCTGAACAAAAATATTAATGGTATTGATTTCTGGCTACGAACCGCCGAGACAGCACGCTCCAGTCAAGCTTTACCATATTTTGCATTGTCGCCAAGTAGGCGGCTTATAAACCAGATGGAGAATAACCGTAAGAATTTTCGAAACCGGTTGAGCCCAAAAGGATTAACGCGTTACGATGATGATGCCGAAAAGATTTGTGTGTTTCGTAAAGATGCCCAGGCGCGGGTTAAGTGGGAGTGTATTTGATGTTTGATCCAGTGGTAATTCTGAGATCATGGCCAGAGTTCACTATGGAACCGCCCTCCGAGTACCTTATTAATTGTTTTCGGTGCATTGGTGACGCGGTGACCGCGGCGGGTCTACCGATCCATGACAGATCAACTGTGATCAACCTGACAACATCTATCGCAAGCCGGTCTTATGGGCCTGAACTCTACCGATCTGTACATCTGCTTGCCGCCTTAGCCATAACCGACACTTCAATTGACCAGCTGCTCTTGCCAGAAAGCCCGATAACGGGATCTAAAGTGATTGCACTATTACAAAACGGTAAACAAGCTGACGGATTGATCATTGAGACGCATCTGCTGTGTTTTGGCATGCACTGCAACAGTAGCGAACAGATGAAAATCAGTGCGCGCCAGCTACCTGCTGCAGTTGCATTAATCGAATTTCTAATTGAGTCTCTTGGCTTTGAAGCAATCTATCAAGCATATGAGAAATTGACCCAAAATTCGGATAGCGCAACAATTAGTGCCGTCACCAAAAAATTATCTGCAGCTCTATATCAGTTTTTAGGCGAGCATCTGCCAAGCGCTAGTAACCGGCAAATGGTGCAATTACTGTCAAATTATATACTCAACACGCAAAAAGGTATCACCTCAATTAATCCTGAGGACATAACAGATGAGCTTATTTATGATTTCTGGTGTACGTATGCCCATGATGACAGCGTATCCTTCCGCCTCTTTGCCACCGCCGCACAGGCTTGGGTGACTTACAGAAACGCTTTGAACTTAGCCTCCACGGATGCATTTTCACTGCATGTTTCAATAGATCAATTGCAGGAAGATGACCAAATCGATCGAGTCCATCATCTTCAATCACAAAGTCACTTTGACGATGAAGATTATCCCAAACCTGGTGCGTCGAGTCTTGCCGAAATTGTTCACGACATCAATGCACCTTCACAATGGCTTCATGACTTGGTTTCTCCGCCTTGTGACAACATCAAGCTTTTTACCAAAGTTGAACAAGAATACATCGCCTTCCCTCTAATCGCAGGTTCGGTGGCATCGGCTTTGCTTTTGACATGCTTGCGGGTTGCCGTGTTCAGCCCCTTACAGAACAAGATTGTACAGACGAAACGGAGCAAGAGTAATAAGGATAGTACTAGAGAAGGAAACGACACTACCCTTTTTGAAAAGGTCAAAGACGACGCATATTCAGAAATTATTCAGCAATGGAAAGAGATAGACGCTGTTGCCTGCGGGTTGCGTGATACCGCTTATTACAGATTATGGGAGGCCAAAGATCCCCAATTTTTCACTTACTTTGTAGATGCAGGAACTGAAGATGAACGGCGCATACTAAGTGAGATTAGCCTAGAGCAATCTGAAAAGATGGCTGATTTACCAATGATAGGAAACTACGCTGAGACGATAGCCAATGCGGTTTTTACAACATTGGAGACAATGCCGGCATCACACCTACTATGTGCCAAAAATGCCGAAATGAAGGAAACAGCCCATCGATACCGACGTAAAGGACTGGTGCCAAACCAGTCGATTGATAACGCAGACTACAAAGACTGGCTTAATGCATTATTGATTGGTGGTGAGCGTTTGGGCAAAATACACAATTTTTTGCAAGACCTTTCAAGCGGGGCTGATAGCAGAATGGCGCAGTTGGAAATCCACTTCAAACAAGACAAACAGAATTTTAGGAACCAGATGAAGTCCCTATATGAGGTATGATCAATGACATATGGCAATGAGACGAACCCTGACCAAGAGAAAATCGAAGCTGCTTTCGAGATGCTTGTTTCAGCACAAAATGCAGTTAGCCATGTAATTACACACAATAGGATGCGTGATCATATTTCTATGCGTGACTTGCTTCGTATCGCTAAAGGGCCAAAGAATGATGCGGATCATACGTTATTATTGCGCGTCAATGATGACTTCATGGCGAGACGCCAATTAAGGGCCATTTTACAAAGCCAATCTCTTGCCTCACAGCCGCAACAAGCTGCTGCTGCCAGCACTCGTGAAGATGTAATACAATGGCGTTCCGGGTCGGCATTTGACCTAAATTTGATTGCCTCTTCAAAAAATGACGGGTTGTTCTATCTGCAACTGAGACTAAAAGACAATGAAGATATGGCGCGCATTTCCAAAGCCGAAGTCCTGTTTGCCGAAAGCTCTGGAAAGTTTTTTTCGCTTCCTCTTCCAAAAATCATGGATAGCATAACGCAACTCATGATAAAGGATGGCCACCCAATGTTAGACGCATTTCATGATCCGGAGGCGGAGTTTTTCATACGGTGAACTTGCACAAGCTTATTATTCCTACGACTCGGCACGCTGTTCAGCTTCTTTCAATCACGATCGAAGATCCGAAAATAAAATCTGTGGTCTGTTTGAATGACAGTTTTCAAGCGTTACCAATCAGTGCTGAATATGACCAATTTGTCCGCCGACCTACTGGAATTATTGAAAAATTACTAGGCCCTGCCGCCTATAGAGTTGATGTTAGCGCTCCAATCACCCAAGGCGATAGCTGGCAACTTGGTCTATGTCTTGCACATATTTTTCACCATCATGAAATGTTTACTGGCATTAATGGCGGAGATGGTGATCTGGTCATATGGGCAACGGGCGCAGTAGATTCCAAATTCAGAATTAATCCAGTTGATCATATCGCAACCAAAATTGCGGCATCACGGCATCTTCTTGAAAAAGAGATTTTAGCTGGAAAAAAACTTGTTTTAATTGTTGCCCATGAAAACCTATCTACCCTGCGTGAACATATTCCAGAGGATTGGAATGCGTATGGTGTATCTTCTATTGCTGATGCCTGCGCCACAATTGGTATCGGCATGCCAACGGATTTCTTATCAAAAGCCTCCCCGACAGCATCCCCAACAGGAGCTTTAAAATCAAAGCGCCGAGGCCAGACCGCCATTTATCTTATGGGTGTGCTGGCGGCCGCCATGCTTTTATTAGGTTTGAACACACCCTTTCAATCGCTGCGTGATAGCTATCGATATGAGGCAGAGGGAGAGTTGCGCGCCCTGCGTATGGAAATGCGAAAAGTTAGTCGACAAAAAAATTGGGTTGCGACTAATGCTTATTATTTTTTTGAGGTTTTCTATCTACTAAAAAAATCAAGGCACCTAGAACAGTCTCTAAATATCACTTTGCAGGCTTTGGAAGACGTGACAAATGATCCGCAATGCAACTCTACAGACACCAGGACTGTCATCAATGGTAGCATGCCGTCTCTCCCAGATCAGGGTTGCACTGTTAAATTTGAAGTAACAAGCAATGCAGAAACTAATGTACGAATATGGCTTGCGCTGATCAGCCACAAAGAACCAACTGAACCGCTAATCTTGATGAAACATGGCGCTGACTTAAAACCTGGCCAGCGATTTGTTACACCACCGATAACCGTCCATAATGATACCACTCGGCTAGTTACTGCGATTTCTGATCGATCTGACAAAGCGTGGCTCAAATGGCTAGAAAATTTACTTGAGGCCTCCTCAGCTGAACGAAAGGAGTTAGAAATTGATCGGCTAACATCAACCGGAGTTGGTGTTTTGCAAACAAGTTGGCAACCTTATTTCGAATTAGATTGATAGTCATCTAGCTACATTGGCCATTATAAAGCCTAATCCGACCATGTAGGGGGTTACCATTATGTGTAACCTGATCAAGAAATAAACCATCATGAGCTAGAAGATATTCTGCTTTGATTTGTCCGCTAATATTCTGCTGATCCATATTACCTTCATTCTGGATCATATTGCGTAATCCAGCCAAAAGGCTGATGTCGGTGTTCTTTCTAAATATCCTAATTAAATTCCCGCCTTTAACGTTATTACGCAAGCCAGCCACCAAACTTACCTCGTGGGCCGTAATCGGTTGTTCAAATGAGCGTAACAAGGGCGAATGTATTTCTCTGTTAAACCGGCGGTTTGCCTGACCTGAGGCGAGTGCAACCTGTCCTGTCTGATCAATATGCCCTACAATCATTCCAAGACATTGTGTCAGTGTATGATAGATCTGACTGTGAGAGGATTGATTTGTCGGCCAGAGAAACTCCAACGAAGGTGTTTCCTCCCCCATATCAATTTGCCGGCGTGCAATAGTAATATCCTCAGTAGAGGGGTTAACTTGTATCGTCGATGGTTTCTGCACCACCTTTGATTTATTCATTAATGGCGCTTCAGGGGGGCGAGTAGCTGGTATTTTGGTTTTGCGCAGCGGCTGAATATTCAAAGTTTCTCTTTTGATTGGTGCAGTGTTCTTTGTGGGGGTTATCACGGGGGAAGATATTAGGGTCGCTGATGGCATTGCCGGGCTAGCCAATACAGTGATTATCGGTTTGGCCTTTTGCTTTTCTGGTAATAATGCCCTTTTGAAAAATGTGGAATCAGCCTGGTCTTTCTCCTTCATGTTTTCACTATCAGGCTTCTGTGCGATAGGTTCGGTTTGTGCGGCGATAGGCAGGTTCGGTGGAACCACTTCCTCCCAGAGGGTCTGTGGTGGTTTTGGTAAGGATGTAAGCTGTAAAATTGGCTGTTTTGTTGGGTTGTCTTGCGCATCAGCTATGTTCTGATTCTGTTTAATGGTAGGCGTTTTAAGCGTTTTATTATTTGGTTCTGCATTCATTTGATCTGATGGATTTAGGGTATGGTCTGACAGTGCCAAAGATGTGACAACTGCCAGACTCAGGAGGAACCCTAGATTAATCCAAATAGATAAACGATACCCCATATCATATGCCCGCCTTTTCCAAATAGAGCATATTAAGCTGTTGAATTATTCGCGACATATCGGCCGCACGCTCGGCGCGTGTCATGAATGTTGGTGTTTTTTCAACTGGGTTTTCTGCATCCACTACCTTATTAACATCATCAGTTGGACGGGTATTTTCAGGCTGTTCGCGCTTTTCGAATGCTTTAAAAGCCATCGCTATTTCCGCGTCATTCATCTCAACGGATACTTTAGGGTCGGATACCGTTTTTACCGCAGTTTTTATTTCAGTTTTTACTTCAGGTTTAAGCTCAGGTTTGTTGGTGGTTTTTTCTTCACGTTTAGTCGCCTGACTCTCTTTTAAAGCGTCTAAGATCATCTCTTTAACTTTGTTTACATCAAGTTCGATATTCTTTTCCGGCATATCCACACTAATTTTTTCATCAGAGTCTACTGGGTCAAGAGTTTCAAGTTTGTCACTTGTGGCCTTTGCGACGGCCTTGGCAAAAGTCTTGCCAGTTTCTACAACACCCTGATCAGCTTTTTTTGTTGCCACTTCAGGTTCGCTCCATACATCCAATTTCACAGCTGCCCATTGCGCAAATGACTGGTTTGGTTCGCTTGACAATAAATAGCCAAGGGCAGCTAGTACGGTGATGTTAAAAATTAAATATCGCATGAGAATCTCCTTAGAAGATGTTGTTTGCAACAAGCGGGTTTGTTGATCCACTTTTTGGGTTTTCCAGTTTGTTTTCCGATACAACTAATAGTGATGCATTGGTAACGATCAGCACAGTGCGCAAGGCTGCTGACAGCGGTAGGCCAATGACTGATGTCATAAAAGCAAGGCTGAACTGGCTGGTAAGATTGGCGATAACCTGATTAATATTTTCTGGTGTTAAGCCACCATCTGAAAGTTGGCCAATTCCTAGGCTAATGCCAAGCAAGGTGAATGTTAGCGCAAGGGTGGCGATGCCATTACAACATTGCTGGCCAGCCTGAAGCCATTTCAAACGTCGACTGTCCCGCTCGGCAGCATTCTGGATTGATGTTGTTTCATACAGTTTCACCAGTGCTAACAAGCTTGCAAAAACCAAAGACCCGAGAAGCAAGATAAATGGCAAGCCCAAGACATTAAGTGCCCAGCGAAGGATATGGGATGACGTGTTTCCACTGAGAATGACACTGGCTGCCAAACCGATGACGACTACCCCTAGCATCAGGCTGAGCGCTTTAAGTCCATGAGTAACTTTAACGATGGGCATCTGTCTCACCTGCTTACCCGCGCATTCATTAGATTACTTGTTGTCAGCCCAATTGTTTCTAGCCAATGGACAGCTAAAGGACGCTGGCTTTCGGTTGCCGCATGCACCAAGAATGATAATTCATAATGCTTAAAAGCCTTCAAAACGACAGCTTTCCGGCTGTTTTGCAGTGACTTGTCATTAAGTGCAATCCGTTCCATGTCTGCCATCCGTCTTTTGGTAAAGCTTGTGCGCTCCCATCGTTCCTGTGTGGACATTGCCGGATCAAGAATTTGCGCCACGGCAACAGCACGCTCACGTTCCATGTTTTCGATGGATCCTGCTTGGGCTGAGGTGATGGCACCAATACTTCCAACCATCATCATGAATATTAGATATTTAGCTTTCATATTCGTCTCCAATATGTTGAGAAATGTCGTTTGACTTGAGGTTTTAAAAATTTTCGAAATGGCCGGACATCAATATGCAATAAACATTCGCACATTATGTTTTGGTGATGTGAAGGTTTGCCCAGCGGTATTTGCCTGATCCTGCCATGCTAGCTCTGCGACTTTTTCAGAAAAGCTCATGGCATCAAGCGTTAGCAATTTTGCCATATGACCAACTACCTCCTCTTCCATTTTCAGCACGGCTAACTCAAATTCAGTGTCCATTATCATCTGCGCCAGCTGATCTGTTTTGGACATTAACTGTCCATTATTTATCTGCTGTTGATTGGCTGGATGATTTGCAATTGCAGCGCGCAGATCTTCCACCGCAGAACGATTTTCGGCGTAGTTTTCACTAAATTTGCTTTCTGGTAAGTTAGAGGTAAAGAAAAGTTCATCCCGCAATTTAGTCTCAACCGCGTTAGAACGATCACGTGCCTCATCAATCGCCAGCCTTAGTTGCCGGGTATCACGGTTACGCACTTCTTCACGCTTTGATTGTCGCATTAATCGCTCGTAAAGCCGCCGTTTTGTATCCAATTGCTGCCGCTTGAGTTGTAGTTGATCACCCATGCTTTCCAAATAATTTCGTTTGCCAACAATGATCTGGTGTTCGACCTCAAGGGCTTCTTCGCCTTCATAAAGATGCTGATTATCTTGAAGATTCGAAATATTAGCAATCTCGGCCCCAATTTGCTCGTCGAGGGTACTCATATCATTCGCCAGCAAGGAATTAGCAAAATCCTGTTCAATTGCGCGTTCCAAATGCTTGGTAGGCAACATCAGGATTTTTTCGCTGATCTGTGGTTGCCAGCCATTGTTGGCGAACGAAATTGATGGGCTTGCGAATAAAACGAAGTTACTCAACAAAGTGGTAATCAATAGCCAACGTGGTTTCACTGGTACAATCATCTTTATCTCCTGCTCCAAATATTTTAATTCTGCTGCCAGTACCAAGACCGACGGATTTCGTCTTTGACGATTGGCTTGGCATTTAATGATGACAGTGCAAATTGTTCTGGCTGCTCATGCTGAAACAGCAACGCATGCATCGTGTCTGTAAAGGAGCTGCCGTCAGCAAAAATCAAATCACTTGACCCAAATCGCGTCTGAAAACCTCCAAGCGCAAGGCGTGATTGCGCAACGTCACCTCCTTTGAGATAGTTCTGCACAGCTAGAGCCGTGACTTGCATTTGCTCACGTTTATCAATCAACATGTCAGAGTCCCCAAGCGCGGTTACGCAGCTCATCAGCATGTCGGCACTGCTTAGATAGAGCGCCTGGTCACGGCCAGCAGATGCCGCTTCGTCTTGTGCTTTGCCTTCAGTTGCACAATTCTTGAAAGCGATTACTGCCTGCATATCGATTGCCCGGTCAATCACACTCGCAGTTGGGGTTTTATTCTGAGCGGTTGTTACGGGACCACATGCTGTCATCAGGGCTATACCTGCGACACTAGCTAAAAAGGTAAGTGATTTCATTTTCAGTTCCTTATTGAAATTGATAAAATATCGCCTCAATTTAACGCACCAAACTAAAGTTAGTTGACACATTTAGGCGAACCCGTTCGTTCCTCTGATAGGGACGATTAGAGGTAAATTGAAGTTGTTTCCCTCCAGTGCGCACATGTATCAAGTAGTGGCTTGGATATTGCTCCGTGCGGCTGGTATAATGGGTCTCATTAAAGCACCGTTGGCGGTTATTTGAATTTGTTGCATGTAGCGCTCCGGCCACAGCGCCAAGGGTTCCCGCACCATGGCGATCACTTAGTTTGTTGCCAATTGCTGAACCAATAAGTCCACCAACAACAATTTGACCAAGCGAAGTATTTTGCGAACTGCGAGGTTCATTACAACGAATTGATGATCTTGGTTCTTGCACAGTTCGCGTTGCAAATATTGCTTCGGAACGAGTTACATAGCCTTCCTTAATTTCTGAAAAATGCTGAGCACCAGCAGTGCCTACAACGATATTTGCAATTAGGAATCCTATGCCTAATTTGCTCATCAAATATTTCATTTAAGCCTCCTCAAATTATCTTTGCGAAGTCATGAAAATATTTGAGCGTTTTTTGTAATAAATTATGAGAATAAAAATTATTTATAAATATCGATAATATAGTTAATTTTTTTATTGAAAATTCAATCAATAATATTCAAGATTAATCTAATAAAGGAGGTTGTGATGATATATGAGATCGAAGCCTTTGATGAAGATGCTGGTTTCTTCAGTAATGCTAATGACAAGCTATCCAAAGAATTTAATAAAATTGCCAAAAAACGTGTAAATGACGGCTGAACTCTCCACTCCTATGACACTGTTGGTCAAGGAAAGACAATTTATTGTACCTCTGTCTGGTATAAGGAGTAACAGCTTAAGTAGCCATCGGTATATGTGAGGACTGATTTTGTAGGAGGCTGGTCAAATGTCGAATTTTATGTCCAATACTATTAATTTAACTTTCTTTTCACTCGTGATTTTATCTTCTCCATCTCTAGCAATTGAAAAACTGAAGGCTGGTGATGTTGTCAGATCCGCGTGCGAAAAAAACCCTATTTTTTCCAAACCTTCAGCTTTTAGCATACCCTCTGGTAACTTATCGTTTGGAGATAAAGTTACTATAGCAGGCCTTGAAGGGCAGTTTGAGTTACCAGACTCTGACTACTCATCAAAAAAAGCGCTTGAACGTAAAGAGCGAAATGCAGCTGGCGAAAATAGTACGCCTAAAGCAGTTAAGAAAGAGGACTATGTTAGATTTACATTTGCTAAAATTAGCGAGTCAAAATTTATCTCGACCTCATGTTTGGTTAGCGAAAAAAATTTTGCAGACCAGACAATAGAACGCTCAGAGGAAAAAGTTGCAGCTTTGGCATCTGGAAAAGCTAAACGCAATTTTTCAGAAGATGAGGATGAGGGCGATCTGCGTGCTGTTAGAGGGGCTGCCGGAGGCGCCAAAGGCGGCAAGGCCAATTTTGAGCTGGCTGACTCTCTCATTAGTCAATCTCAAGGCGTTTATAGCTATCAATTGTTGATGGACTTTAGAAAAGCTGGTGGTCTGGGAGAATTTAAATGAAAAATTATATTTTAACACTCTTCGTAACTATTCTTTTAGCTGGAACAACTATTTCTGCTGAAGCTCAACTTAGTGGTCTGCTTGGCGGTAAGGATAAAAAAAACCCGATAGGCAATCTGCTTGGTGGAGGTGATGGTGATGGCAAGGCCGGAACTGGCAACGGTTTAGGGGCTCTACTAGATGGCTTAGGTGGAAAAAACACCTCGGGCAAATCAAGTGGCTCTAACCCATTAGGTACCATTGGCAATGTTTTTAAATCTGCAAAAAATACTAACCTTGGGCCTGTTGGGCGATATGTTCTTGGCCGTGATCTAGCCGCTCGAATGCTTGGTAACTACAAAGTCTCAAAGTCAGACGATATACGAGTTACTTATTTGCAAAATTTAGTTGCCAATCTTCTCATTGCCAGCCGTTTAGGAAGCAATTTTAAAGATCCAACAGTTGTGCTTTTGGACTCGGAAATCATCAATGCTTTTGCAGCTCCAGGTGGGTTTGTTTTTGTATCTACAGGCATGCTTGATTTTGTTGAAAATGAGGATGAGTTGGCATTTGTTCTGGCGCATGAGATTTCTCATATCGAAATGGATCACGGGCTAAATGCAATTAAACAAAATGAAGGCTCTAAACTTTTTCAGAGTGCCACCGAAGATATGGGTGTTGGCGGGCTTTTTGACGATTTGCTAGCATTCGGAGAGAATGGATTTGGTAAGGATCTGGAAGCAGAGGCTGATATTAGGGGAGCACAAATTGCAAGTTCTCTAGGTTATGATTGGAAAGCTGGAGTCAGTGTCATTCAGAGACTTGACAGTATAACTAGTAGAAAGCATGCCACAGGCTATCCCAAAGATAGAGCCGCCAACCTCAAAAGGGGTTCAAACGCATATTCTGTTAAGTTGGATGATATGTCCGCAAGAACCGCTAGATTTAATAAAGTAATGGGTCGATAACGTCTCAAAAGCATAAATTAATTTCATAAAGGTGTGCAATGAGTGCTCAGGAAACATCACAAAAAGATAATGAAGCTGAAGGCACTGAGCAGCTCAAAAATCTAGTCCTCGAGCAAACGCATATTCTCAAGCGACTGGCAGCAACTTTTGCACCTGAGGTTGAAGAAGAAAGACAGCGTCGTTTTGTTAAGCTATTAGTCAGAAGTGCTTCGATAGCCGCAATTGGTGTATCTGCATTAGTTGGAAGTTGGGAATTTGGAGTATATTTGAAAGAAACTTGGGATGTACGTAGTATGGCCAATGATTACGCTCAGGTTGGCGTTAGGCTTTATTATGATGAAAACAACTCAGCTGTTGCAAAAAAATTTATTGGAAAGGCTCTAGAATTACAGCCAGGAAATGCTGAATATCTTTTCCTCGACGCTTATATTGATGGCATGTCCTCAGTAAGGGATTTGTTTAATCTCGATAGACCATATGATGCCAGTGAACTTAACTCTGCGTATGAAGCTCTTGCGAAATCAGTTTTTTTAGAACAACAACAGCCCGATAGTGCCGAGCCCTATATTTTGCGTGGTCAAATTTATGCGGCTCTAAAGGATAATGAGAGAGCTCTAGAAACTCTTAATCACGCAATTACTATCGAACCAGAAAATGATTTTGCATTGATGCGATTGGGTGTCATAAATTATAACGCTGGCAATATAGAGCAAGCTGAATACCATCTTGATGAAGCGCTTAGTTTAAATTCAAATTCAAAATGGGCTCTTTTGTGGAAAGGCGTTATAGCCAGTGATGGCCGCAAATTTGAAAAATCTAAGCGTCATTTCTCTGAAGCCCTAGATATTGATCCACGTTTTGATATGGCACACTATAATCTTGGTTGGGCTTATCTTGGCACAAAGAAAAAAGATTATGAGAATGCCGAAAAATCTTTCAGGAAAGCTTTATCACTAAATCCTAATTTCAAAGAGGCTTTTTATGGCCTTGGTATGGTTTTTGGTTATCAAAATCAGTATAGCGTTTCAAAAGAATATCTATCAAAAGCCATAGATATAGATGATAGGTTTTTTACTGCATGGAAATGGAGAGGCATTGTAAATGATGAACTCGGTTTATACGAGGAAGCCCTAACTGATTTTTCAAGTGCTATTTCAATAAATCCCTCAAACTCGGATATTTATATGCGTAGAGCTAGGGTTAGTTTGAAAACTGAGGCTTATGATGAGTCTTTGGTAGACCTCTTACTTGCCAAAAAATACAATCCAAAAAACGCAAGAATATATCTATACCTTGGTCAACTTTACCTGAAATTAAACCAACTTGATGCTTCACGAGATGCCATCGAAACCGCTTTATCACTGAAAAAAAATTACAGTGATGCTTATTCTTTAAAAGCTGACATTTTAATTGCGGAAGGTTTGTTTGAAGACGCAATTATGGCTCTTAGCAATGCTGTTGATAGCACCAAATACAGACGTGAAAGATTTTATATCAAACGGGCAAATCTGAAGTTCAAATTGGAACTTTTTGACGAAGCATACGAGGATTATGTATTGGCCAGAGATGACAATCCAAATAATGCAGAGGCTTGGCTTGGTGAATTTCAAGCTTTGATAAAGCGTAATGATAAAAGCAAAGCCGAAACGGCATTAAAGGAATATATCAAACTCAAGCCAAGTGATGATAAAATTCAAAGTTATAAAAACTTGTTAGATCAATAGTGTCATGTGTTCTCAGGTTCACTAATAAAATCAAACTGTAATCATCTAAATTATAATTTTTCTCAACTAAATTTGGTTGGCGATGAACAAGATAAAATTTTATGTAAATAGTTTGCTTGGGTCAGGCTCCAACAGTTTGTTAGCTTGGTTGGCTGTTGTATCTTTTGTCTTCGTTTTTATTGTTAGTCTACTTACCTGGCTATCGGGCTATGGTGGTGATGAAGCCTTTGGTGATTTGCTCTGGAATCTGACCATGAGAGCACTGATGCCTGAGTCAATTGATGCTGGTATAGGGTCTCTACCATATCTCCTAATTCTTTTATTGCTTACGCTTTTTGGGATTTTTGTTCTTTCTATATTGATAAGCTTTTTATCGGCAATCATAGATGCCAGAGTGCGTGAGGTATCTAAAGGTATTCAGACATTTCCGTTTGATGGTCATACCGTTATTTTGGGTTGGTCTTCGCGAGTCCCAGCTATTGTTGAAGAACTGGTTCTAGCTAATGAAAGTGAAGCCCAATCAAAGATTATGATTGCCTCAAATCTTGAGCATGACGAACTAGAAACAATTGTAAAAAGGTTTATTGGTTCAACAAAGAACACACAGTTATTTTGGCGAAGCAGAAAACTTGATACATTTGAAACATTCAAAAACCTAAATATTAAAGGCGCAAAACGTATTTTGATATTGGGAGACGATACGGAATCAACTCTTCATCTTGCAAGGCTGAAAACTACAATATCTCTATTTAATTACTTCGATAGAACGGGATTTGAAATTCCATCAGTGCTTGTGGAGTCTAGTGATGAAAATGAGTCGTCCAGCTTAATTGCAGGGTCAAAAAATAGAGTAATACCAGTCATTGTTTCAGATCTGCCAGCTCGTTTAATTGTCGAGACAATTTTTCAACCTAATCTCCCAAAAGTATATGAAGAGTTATTAAGTTTTGAAGGTAATGAAATTT
The DNA here is from genome assembly GCA_018668795.1 of Candidatus Puniceispirillum sp. Lineage (GTDB taxonomy): Bacteria > Pseudomonadota > Alphaproteobacteria > Puniceispirillales > Puniceispirillaceae > Puniceispirillum. The sequence goes on from JABJBD010000228.1 coordinate 16,447, forward strand.
ATATATCTGATCCTGTTTCTGATTTGGGTTTAACTGGATTAAGTTTTGAAAATGCATCATCAAAATTTTCCACCTGCATTCCGATAGGGCTATTAAGTGCAAATGAAGACGTATTAATTAACCCTAAGAAAGATAAAATATTAGAACCCGCCGACAGCTTAATCATTATTGCTGAAGATGACTCCTTAATTAAAGTTGATGAGTCCGATGACTCCGCATTTCATCAAATTGATACAAAAAATAAGTCTTTAATTTCACAGTCTCAGAAAACCCAGGAAAAATTAAAAGTTCATTTAGTAGGCTACTCTCATTCGACAACAGAAATTGTCGAAAAACTAATTCAAACTAAACGTTGCGAATTAACTTTGCTTTTGGAAGATAAAGCAAGAATTGATCATGAAATTTTAACAAAACTCGAAGCCAGTAACGCAAATGTTTTTTCAGGAAATATAGCCAATATTGATGATTTGTCTTCGTTTGGTGTTTCAAGCGCCGATACTGTGATTATTTCAAACTCTAATCTAGACCACCCTGCTAATTCTGACTTGGATATTATGCGTTCGATTTTGAGCATGCAAAAAATAGCTGGAGATGCAAAAAGTCCACACGTAATCGCCGAACTAAATGCTTCAGATTCTCGTGATATGATGGCTGAGCTTTTCGACTTAGATTTTGTCGTGAGTGATAAAATTGGAAGTAAAATTTTTGCACAATATGTTGAGAACCCCCATTTGATTGATATCATCAATGCCTTGGTGTGCTCTGGAAATCATAGAATAATTATTCGTCAAATTAATACTGAAACGATTTCCGATTTCACTTTTGGTAATTTACGCAGAGTTTCAGATACAATTGGGATGGTATTAATGGGCATTCGGTATAATGAAGATGGTCAAGTTGTTTCGGTGCTAAACCCCGGTGATAATACTCAAATCCCTTATAAATCTGGATCAATAGAAGGGGTGTTTATTGAATAGAGTAAATATGTTGGTTGCTTCGTAGAATAATTCACCAACATAATTTCAATTTAAATTGTTTGTAATATTCTATTTGTTTTGAAGATTGGTATTTAGGTGTCTCTTAATCAGGGGTTCATGTTGTTGAAGGGCATATTTGCCGCCAGCCAGTGAGGAATTATAAAACATCACAATAATCTGAGCCAATAAACCGCTTAGCTTTTCAGACTCATTATCAACAAATTAAAAGATCTTTGAAAAACCAAATGACACTGAAACCTTTGGCTTAGATATGCACTGTTTTTGTTCTTGCAAAGCTTTGATATGACGACGACGTGCGGGAGCATCCTCACCTAGGTTTGATGCAAAATCCATTTCGGCTTGTAAAGCGGCACAATCTAGCAATTCGTCTCCTGCCTTTGTTAGAAGTGACCGGTCTTGGAAAGCACATGCGCTCAAACATGTTAGGATTACAAATGTTGGAACAGCTATTATTAACCGCATTGTTTCAACCTGCAGTGGTTAATTAAGAATTACTAATGCTAACATTAATCAGTAAACCATTACCAGTAATCGCAGTTAAGCTGATGGCTATCATTCATTTATATTTTACATTCAGGTCATATCCAGCAGCATATTTTTGACTAATACCAGACGTAGTCCAGCCACCAATGGCATCAACAATGTCTGAGGGGCATTCCACTAAACGCAGCCTATCCCGCAGTGAATGTCTAAATGAATGAACAACACAGCCTTTTGGTGTGCGTGGTTTCAACCACTTATTAATTGCGGCACTTGCAGAATTAGAATTCACTTCATTTTCATTGATATATCTAGGGAAAGCATATTTTTCATTAACCTGTTTTAGTCTTTTAGCTGCCCAGTATGAGCTACCGATTAATGGAATCTGTCTTTGACTTCCCAAGGTTTTCAAGGAGCGCCAAGGATGAGGTTTTAGGTCAATGAAAGGAACAGATTGGTTAATCAGTATATCTTCGACGTGTAATCCTACAGCTTCTGATAGGCGCATACCTGTATCGCTTATCAGAGCAAGTAGCCATCTGTTTTCATCATCTATTTTTACACATTCTTTTTGGATTGCAATCAGAGCTTCTATTGGTATCGGCAGGCGTTTTTTTGAAGAGTTATCTTCAGGTATGAAAGTAGAAGCAAAGACGTTTTGGCATATTAATCCCTGCTCTTTGATTGCCAGATTAATGATTGATTTGATGCTAGAAAAGATACGCCTTACTGATGCTGAACTGAGACCCTTCTTAAAAAGGTGTGCTCTGAATGCGGTGGCATCTGCTGGCTGAAAACTCTCAACCACTGTCGTGGATGAAACTTCTTTTAAGTAATCAACAGATCGATTGGCAAGTTGAAAGAAGGTTTTTCTCCGTCCATTTCCTTTCAACTCAACATATAAATTGAGTGCATCATCTATACTGAATGATGAGGGTTTTGGTTTCTCGCTTATACTAGACATTGTATATAGACCAAGTTCTCTACTGTGAAATAATTCCAGCCGGAGACTGTCCCAATACCTCTCGAGTCTATCTGAAAGTGTTTTGGCTGAGCGAAGAGCTTTATCTTGTGACTTTGTTCTCAGGGAAATAATCACACGGTCTTTATTGAAACGCATGTGGAGATCTGCTGGAACTCGGCGAGAGTAATAAAAGATGCCATTACGGCAGATTAAATAGGATTTATTTTGGATCACAGTTTGGTTCACACTTCCTGACGTCAAACATTAAAATGCTTGAAAATCAGGTACTTGAACCTCGGATCTTGGAGGTTTTGGAGCGGGTGAAGGGATTCGAACCCTCGACCCCAACCTTGGCAAGGTTGTGCTCTACCACTGAGCTACACCCGCGTCTTGTTTGAAACAAACAATAGCGTACCGCTGTGGTTTGGTATAATCCAAGCATTGCGCCCTTGCAAGCGTGATTTAACCATTCTTGTATGATTTATGCCAGCCAGCCAGCCAGCGCCTAGCGGTCAAGATAGGTATAGTCGATCTCTTTCCAGCTATCGGTCGGGAACATCCAGATGATTTCAAGCGGCACATCGCCATTATTTTTCAGGCCATGTTCTTCACCTGGCGGGATATAGACAACATCATCGGCGGTAACCGCACGTGTCTGGTCATTCGCCATCAGCATAAGGCCACTACCCGATTTGATGAAATAGACTTCCTGGGGGGCGTGGATATGCGGCGGCAATTCACCGCCAGCCGGAATGACTAGACAGCCAACCGACAGGCCGTGGCTTTGATGCAGGTTTGAATCGACTAGGTAGCAAAACCGCAAATCGGGATTGGCGCCAATGGCTATACGTTCGGGGCCATGTTGATTCCATGCGGCATCATTCAGATTGCTAATAAATATCTTTTCATCGGTCATATCTACCCCCTGTCCTGCAGTTACCATGCGCCATGCATGCGGATTATTTTTGTTTGCCTAGCATCTGTGACAGTAACAACAGACCCGATGAAATGATGATAAGAATGGTGGAAATGGCCGCGATTGTTGGATCGATCTGATCGCGCAAGGCCAGAAACATACTACGCGTGATGGTCGAATTATCACCACCTGACACGAATAGCGAAATAATCACCTCGTCAAAGGACGTCAGAAACGCAATCAATGACGCCGAGATGATCGAAAATTTGATCTGCGGCAAGGTGATTTCCATAAAGGCACGCAGACGCGTTGCCCCCAGTGAGCGGGCGACCTTTTCCTGATTCATGTCATAGTTTTTCAAGGCTGATAGAATGATGATGAGCACTAGCGGCATCGCTACCAGCGAATGTCCCAGCACCAGACCGGGGATGCTGTTAACCATCTTGAACTGGACAAAGAAATAGAACAGGCCGATGGCGACCAGAATAACAGGTACCATCATCGGCGAAATCATGATCGGAAACAGAATGCTCCGGAGCCTGTTATTGCTGTTGATGAGGCCGTAAGCCGCCATTGTGCCAATCGGCGTTGCGACTAAGATAGTCAGAATGGCAACCTTGATCGATGTCCAGGTTGCGGCCATCCAGTCATTAAACCCGTTTTCCACTTTCCATGAGAAGAAGTAATTTTCATACCAGCGCAAAGAGAAATCTTTAGGTGGAAATTCGAGATATTGACTGTCGGAAAAGGACATCGGAATAACGATCAAGGACGGCACAATCAGCAGGAACAGAATCAGCCCCGAAAAGATATAGAGCCATAGGCGGTCTTTGAGTTTGATCTGGGTTTCAGACACATGCTTGTTAAAATAGCTCATCGGTCAGCTCCTTTGACCTAGCTGATCGACGGAGATCAGTTTTGATGCCACAAACAGAATTATCATCGTTACCACAAGCAGAACAACACCAAGCGCGCTGGCCGCGCCCCAGCTGAAATAAAGCTCAATATTGCTGGAAATTTTCATTGCCGCCATGATGACACGACCACCACCCAGCACCGCCGGTGTCACATAGAAACCTAGACACAGAACGAAAACGATCAACAGACCTGCCAAAAGGCCGGGGATGCTCATCGGGAAAAACACTGTCCAGAACGCGCGTGTTGGTGTTGCCCCCAGGCTGGACGCTGCTTTCAGGCAATCTTTGTCAATCGCCCGCATATTCGCATAAAGTGGCAGGATCAGAAATGGCAACATGATATGCACCATGCCAATCAAGGTACCCGAGGTATTATGAACAAATTTTACCGGTTCGGCGATGAGTCCAAGATCAATCGCCATATTGTTCACAAGTCCCTTTTTCTGGAGCAATACCAGCCACGCATAGGTCCGCACCAGCAAGCTAGTCCAGAACGGGATCAAAACGCCGATCATGCAGATATTGGCCCATCGGTTGGACAGTTGCGACATGAAATAGGCCAGTGGATAGCCAATCAGCGCACATATCAGCGTGGTCAGAAAGCTGATCTTGAAGGTGGTGATGAAAATACGGATATAGGCCTTGCTTTCGATCATCCGCGTATAGTTTTCGAGTGACATTGTGCCATCACGCCCGATAAAGGAGAGATAGAACAGCCACCCAATCGGAATGATAATAAGCGCCCCAACCATCAGCAAATAGGGCAAGGTCAGCCCGAAAAAGGTAAAACGTTCGCGCCCGGCTAATTTGCGCAGGCTGGCTTCGTTGAGATGTTCCGCAACGCCCGACATTATGCGCTTTCCACGAAATAACTATCGGCCAGCCGCAACCCAACCGAGATTGCCTTGCCGATGCCAGGGATTTCCTGTTTTAAATCGGTGCCGTTTGGAATCCGCATTTGCAATGTTTGCCCACCATAGGTGGCTTGATCCAGATCAATCACCAGTAACTGGCTTTCGCCTTGGAAGATCGAATCCTTTACGGTGCCCTTAAAATAATTGGTGCCTTTTTCTTTCTTACTGGTGATGAATAGTTTTTCCGGCCGGATAACGAGCAGAAAATCACCATCCTTTTCGATTTTATGATTCACCAGAACGTCGGCTTTTCCAAGAATGGCCTTTTTATTCTTTACTGTCACAGGGACAAGTGTGGATTCGCCAATAAAGTCAGCGATAAAGGCATTATTGGGTTTTTGATAGATGTCATTCGGGGTGCCAAGCTGTTGCAACTGGCCATCATTAATGACCGCGATCCGGTCTGACATGGTCAAAGCCTCTTTCTGGTCATGCGTCACATATACTGTGGTCATATTGAGGCTGTCATGAAGCTGGCGCAATTCGATCTGCATTTCTTCGCGGAGTTTTTTATCCAGCGCCGATAGTGGTTCATCCATCAGCAAAATCTGGGGTTTGAAGACAATCGCGCGGGCAAGCGCAACACGCTGGCGTTGGCCACCTGAGAGCTCGTCAACACGGCGATGCCCGAGACCGTCAAGCTTTACCGTGGCAAGCGCTTCATCGACGCTGGCTTTGGTTTCGGCCACACTGACGCCGCGTAATTTCTGTGGATAGCCGACATTTTGTTCGACATTCATATGCGGGAATAAGGCATAATTCTGGAACACCATGCCGATACCGCGCAAATGTGGCGGTTTAAGAATGACTTCTTCATCGCCAAATTTGACGCTGCCATGATCGGGGCTGGTAAAGCCAGCCAGCACCATCAACAAGGTCGTTTTGCCCGAACCCGAAGGCCCCAAGAGGGTGAGAAATTCACCTGATGTGACGTCAAGGCTTACGTCATTCAAGGCGAAAAAATCGCCATATTTTTTGGTGATGTCTTTAATGGAAATATTTAATGAACTATTTTTCATAATTGTTTCTTATGCCGTGTATGGGATGCGCCATTATATGGCTAGGGCTGGCTTATATTGAATTGAAAAGCTGGAGGGCGAAACACCCTCCAGCCCCAATCTATATATGTTGATAAATGACTATTCAGTCATCATCTCGGTATATTTTTCCGCAGCGATGGTGCGCCATTTGGCATACCATGCGGTCTTCAATGTCAGCTGATGCTTTGCATTGTCAGGATGGCTAGGCATCTGACGTGCGCGTGAATCTTCCATCAGACCAAGCTCATAGACCTTTTTGTTGGTTGGTCCATAAGTGATATATTTGGCAAACTCAGCCATATATTCAGGCTTCATCATCTCAGCGATATATTTCATCGCCAGATCCTTATTCTTGGCGCCTTTAGGAATGCCGTAACCTTCCCAGTCCATGATGCCTGTTTTCCAGTCATAAGAGACTTTTGCACCGTCAAGCGCGGCCACGTCAAAACGACCATTCCAGCCAGTTGTCATGTCAACTTCGCCATCTTTCATCAGCTGGGCATGTTGGGCACCAGATGTCCACCATACGCCGATGTGATCTTTGATAGAGCGGATTTTATCAAGCGCGCGATCGATACCTTCTTCGCTATCAAGCACGGTGTAGATTTGATCCATTGGCACGCCGTCAGCCAGCAAAGCAGCTTCGAGCTGGGCGTCCATTTTAGCGCGCATGGCGCGGGTGCCTGGGAATTTCTCTACGTCAAAGAAATCGGCCCAGCTACGTGGTCCATTATCACCATATGTATCGGTGTTCCATGCGGCAACAACCGAAAAAATATCGGCACCAGCGCAATAATCGCTATACATGCCTGGCAAATGGTTGCTGACATCAATGACGGAATAATCAAGCTTTTCTAGAATGCCTTCGGCACCACCAGATGCACAGCCGCCCGCGCCGCTTGAGAAGATGTCGAACTTATCGGCACCTGATTTGACCATCAGCTTCACGTCAGAAATACCGCCATAGGTATCTTCTTTGACAGTGATGCCCATTGCCTTGGCAGCAGGCTGGAAAATACCAACTGACTGACCTTTTTGATAAGCACCACCCCAAGAGACGATTCTTAGTGAGTCGGCAAGGCTGGCTGTTGAGACGCTCATGACGCCTGCAACCGCTGCACAGATAGCCGTGGTTTTAAATGTAAGTAAATTTTTCATTGTTTCCCCTCAAGGTAATTTCACAATTTCAAAGCTATTTAACAAAGAGAGGTTGCACAATCATTTCAGGCTAGTCAAACTTTTCGGTGATATAAACTATAGTTTGTTAAGATTTTACGAGTGCCTGACGGTACGTTATGCATTCCCCATCATGAAAGTTCCCATATTCCGATGAAAATCCAGAAACTTGAAACATTCACCTCGCGCTATGTCAGTTTTGTCAAAGTCACAACCGATGATGGGCTAAGCGGAATTGGCCAGATGTCCACCTATCATGCCGATATTACCGCACAGATATTTCACCGGCAGGTCGCGCCCTGGGTGCTTGGAGCATCAATCGCCGGGGCGCATCATGACGATGATGATGGCGATGCCCGCACGATCTTTGCCGATCTGGCCGCACGGGTGACCGAACGCGAGCATAAATTTCCCGGGTCTTATATATATCGCGCGCTGGCTGGGCTTGATACGGCCTTGTGGGATCTGGTGGCCAGCGCGGCAGACATGCCTGTTACCGCCCTGATAGGTGGTCAGGCTGGCCAGCTTCGTGCCTATGCGTCATCGATGAAACGCGATATTTCGCCCGCCGATGAAGCCAAACGGTTTTGCCAGCTTCGCGATGAAAAGGGGTTTGATGCGTTCAAATTCCGCGTTGGCGCCGAATGTGGGCGCGGCAAGGACGAATGGCCAGGCCGCACCGAAGAGATTATCCCGACAGTGACCGCGGCATTGGGCGACGGGATTGTCAAAATGGTTGATGCCAATAGCTGTTTCGGTGTTGCCCGCGCGATCGAGGTTGGGCATATGCTGGAAGATCACGGCGTTAGCCATTACGAAGAGCCATGCCCCTATTGGCATCCAGATGACACATTGCAAGTGACGAACGCGCTGGCTATCGATGTGACTGGCGGCGAACAGGATTGCGATATGCGCGTCTGGAAAGACATGATCGATCGCCGCATTGTCAATATCGTGCAACCCGATGTCATGTATATGGGCGGCATCACCCCCTTGTTACAGGTGGCCGAAATGGCGGATCAAGCAGGTCTGGCATGTACCCCGCATGCGGCGAATTTGTCACTGGTGACGATCTGTACGATGCATGTATTAAAGGCGATACCGAATGCGGGTGCCTATCTGGAACTGTCAATCGAAGGCGCCGATTATTACCCTTGGCAGGACGCATTGTTTCGGGGTGATCCGTTCAAGGTGACAGACGGGCATGTGACGATTAGCGATGCACCCGGATGGGGGGTTGTGGTTAATCCCGACTGGCTGGCGAATGCAGATTATGCCGTGAGCGAGTTTGAGGGGTAGAGGGAGAGTGTTAAACTCGCGGCCATTAAATCAATGACCTACTCACCCCCTACAACACTTTGCG
>JABJBD010000230.1 GCA_018668795.1 Candidatus Puniceispirillum sp.
CCGGCACATCGTGCCGCATGGCTGGCGTGGCTGGCCGAGGAAAAGCGCTATGGGCGCAACACCATCGACGCTTACGAAACCGACCTTGACGATTATACAAGCTACCTTGCCACCCAGCCATCCAGCCTGACTGCCAGCCCGAACCGAACCGTCTTTCGCGGCTGGATTGCCAATATGGCTGATCGCAATCTGGCGCGCACAACCATTGCCCGTCGTGTTTCCGCTTTGCGCGGTTTTTTGCGCTTTGCCAGCCGCCAAAATCTGCTTGATGTGCCTGACCTGAGTTGGCTTCGCGCCCCGCGACCACAGCGTACCTTGCCCAAATCCCTGTCGGTTGATGATGCCCAGGCTTTGCTTGCCGCGATTTTTGCGCGCCGTGGCAATGACTGGATAAAGGCGCGTGATTTTGCCGTACTTATGTTGCTTTACGGGGCTGGCCTTCGCATTTCCGAGGCTCTGTCCCTTCAGCGCCGTGATGCGCCGCTTGGCGACTGGCTGTCGATCACTGGCAAGGGCAATAAAATGCGTGATGTACCTGTTTTGCGTGCCGCTGCCCAGGCTGTTGACGAATATATCGATCTTTGCCCGCTTGCCCTTGATGCCAATAATCCGCTTTTCGTTAGCAGTCGCGGCAAACCATTAGGCGCGCGGGCGGTGCAACGACTTGTCGAATCGCTTCGTGTCGAGCTTGACCTGCCACCGCATGTCACGCCGCACGCCTTGCGTCATGCCTTTGCGACGCATCTGCTTGGCAATGGTGGTGATTTACGCGCCATTCAGCAATTACTTGGTCATGCCAGTCTGGCAACGACCCAGCTTTATACGCATGTTGATGAAGCACATCTTGTCAAAGTGCATCAGGAAACGCATCCACGCGCCAAATTGCGCTAAAGCATCATCCGGCCAAAGGCCGAAAGATGATCGCGGGAATAAGCATCATCCAGCCGATCTGAAACGAAGGCTGATAAGATGATCGTGGTATAATAAACCCATCATCCGGCCAAAGGCTGACAAGATGATCGCGGTAGCATGCGACCGTCTATAGCTACATATGTATCGCACGGCCATCGACAGCCAGTGCCGCTTCCTTGACCGCTTCATTGAGGGTCGGATGGCCATGACAAGTACGCGCAATATCTTCGGATGAAGCACCAAAAGCCATTGCGGTTGCACATTCATGAATAACCGTACCTGCTTCATGGCCTATTATATGCACGCCCAAAACACGATCCGTTTCGGCATCTGCCAGAATTTTCACAAAGCCTTCGCTATGACCTTGTGCGCGGGCGCGGCTATTGGCCGAGAACGGAAAATGTCCAACCTTATAGGCAATGCCTGCCTCTTTCAGCATATCTTCGCTTTTGCCAAGTGTCGCGATTTCGGGTGCCGTATAGACAATGCCTGGCACCAGATCATAATCAACATGTCCGGCCTTGCCTGCCATCATTTCGACCGCGGCGACACCATCTTCTTCGGCTTTATGCGCCAGCATAGGTCCATCAATCACATCACCTATGGCAAAGATACCTTCGATATTTGTTTCAAATCGCGCATCAACCTTGATCCGACCACGTTCGCTTATCGCCAGCTTGATTGCTTCAGCCCCAAGTCCGTCAAGCGCTGGATGGCGCCCAACCGAAACCAGCGCAATATCAGCCTTGATCGTTTCAGCGTCCCCGCCACCTGCAGGTTCGACGGTCAAAGTCACGCCAGTCTTGCTGGCTTTGGCCGATGTCACCGCCGTTTTCAACTTGAATGACAGGCCTTGCTTTTTGGCAATGGTCATGAATTTTTTGGCAATTTCCGAATCCATGCCTGGCAGAATACGCGGCAGAAATTCGATCACTTTGACCTCGGCGCCAAGCCGAGCCCACACCGTACCAAGCTCCAGCCCGATATAGCCAGCGCCAATCACAATCATTTTCTTTGGTACCTTGCCAAGCGCCAAAGCACCTGTCGAACTTACAATCCGCTTTTCGTCAATGTCGATTCCGGGCAGGCTTGATGGATGGCTACCTGAAGCGATCAGAATATTTTCTGCTTTATAGGTGCCTTTATCCTTGCCCGCGGTAATCGTAACCGAACCCGCACCATCAATACATGCACTGCCATGCAGGCGTGTCACCTTGTTCTTTTTGAACAGAAAATCGATTCCCGATGTCAGATTGCCGACAATAGTGTCTTTCGATGCCATCATCTTCGCCAGATCAAGCTTTACCGCGCCTGTATTGATGCCAAGATTGGCCAGCGTATCTCCGGCGGCATTGGCAAAATGTTCAGATGCGTTTAGCAATGCCTTGGACGGAATACAGCCCACATTCAAACATGTGCCGCCTAACGTTTCACGCCGGTCAATACAGGCGACATTCATGCCCAATTGTGCGGCACGAATTGACGCTACATAGCCACCTGGGCCCGCGCCGATTACAATCAGATCGAATTTACTATCGGTCATTATTCTTTCCTTACGTCACACTCTGTAGCCGAAAGCTTTAAACGCCAATCAGCAGACGGCGCGGGTCTTCGACCAAATCCTTGACACGTGCCAGAAATGAAACCGCTTCGCGCCCATCAATGATACGGTGGTCATAGGACAGCGCCAGATACATCATGGGGCGGATCACAATCACATCATCGACCACAACTGCCCGTTTTTCAATTTTATGCATGCCCAGAATCCCGCTTTGCGGTGGGTTCAAAATTGGTGTTGACATCAATGATCCATAAACACCACCATTTGAAATAGTAA
>JABJBD010000232.1 GCA_018668795.1 Candidatus Puniceispirillum sp.
GTTGGTGAAAGTGGATCGGGAAAGTCACTTACCGCTCGTGCTGTGATGGGGCTGTTGCCTGCACCGCATGTGCAGGTTTCAAACGGCGCAATCAATTTCAATGGCGAGGATGTTACCAAAGCCAGCTATGATCGCTTGCGGGATATTCGTGGCAGTGAAATATCAATGATTTTTCAGGAACCTATGACTGCCCTTAATCCGGTCATGTCGATTGGTGCCCAGATTGATGAAATTTTTCGTTATCATGTTGATATGCCAAGTGCAGAACGGTGGCAAAAAGCGATTACGCTTCTGGAAGATGTAAATCTTCCTGACCCTGCGCATATCATGAACGCCTATCCACATGAATTGTCTGGCGGCCAGCGCCAGCGTGCGATGATCGCGATGGCACTGGCGTTAAAACCTAAGATTCTGATTGCCGACGAGCCGACAACGGCGCTGGATGTCACTACGCAGGCACAGATATTAAAATTGATCCGTGATATGCAGAAAGCCAATGATACGGGCGTACTTTTCATTACACATGATTTTGGTGTGGTGGCTGATATTGCTGATCGTGTTGCGGTTATGCAACATGGGCTGGTTGTCGAAAGCGGCTCGGTAGAAAAAGTGCTGAATAACCCGACACATCCCTATACACAGGCTTTGATTGACGCTGTGCCAAGCCTTTCACCACGGAAAGCGCGTTCGCGGTCAAAAGTACAAGTTCTGTCTGCAACGGATGTGTGCAAGACATTTGGTGGTGGGCGTGGCCTATTTGGTTTCGGCGTCGCATCGCGTGAGGTCAAGGCTGTCAAGAATGTAACGCTTGATCTTCATAAGGGTGAAACCTTGGGCATCGTGGGTGAAAGTGGATCGGGCAAGTCAACATTGGCACGCTGTATCATTCGTTTGATGGATACTGACTCAGGTGATATCAGTATTGAAGGTACGCAGATTAACAAACTCAGCCGCGCAGAAATGCGGTTATGGCGAAATAAGATTCAGATGGTGTTTCAGGATCCATTTGCATCGTTAAACCCCCGTATCAAAGTGGGGGACATCATTGCGCAGGGGCCAGTAACCCAAGGTACGAGCAAAATAGAAGCAGATAAAAGGGCACGTGAGCTCATTTCAATCGTGGGGCTTGATGAGCGTTCATTTGAGCGTTATCCGCATGAATTTTCTGGCGGTCAGCGTCAACGGATTGGCATTGCCCGTTCTTTAGCTTTAAAACCCGAAATTTTGATCGCTGATGAACCTGTTTCGGCACTTGATGTATCTATTCAGGCACAAATTCTTGATCTTCTTGAAGAGATTAGAGACCAGATGAATCTGTCTATGATCTTTATTACCCATGACTTGCGGGTGGCAGCCCAAGTGTGTGACCGGCTTGCTGTCATGCGCTATGGCGAGGTTGTTGAGACAGGCGCTACCGCAGACATCTTTGCTAATCCACAACATGATTACACCCGTGACCTGTTGGCAGCAGTGCCTGGAAAAGATTGGAAAAGCAGTGCCAAACCAAAGAAGGTTGCGCCAAAAAAGAAAGCGCCAGCCAGCACAACTAAGCCAAAAAAGAAACTGGCCACCAAACGTTCCTGACCGCACATATCCTAGCTGGAGTTTCGTATGACTGATTTATTTGGCAGTATTGAAAGCTTGTCGGCGGCCTATGTAACGCATCAGACAAAGCCATCAAAGGTCGTTGATGCGCATTTGCAGGCGATTGAAAAACATAATCCACATCTTGGCGCCTATCAGACCGTGTTCTTTGACCAGGCCATGCAGGCAGCCGAGGCGGCAGACAAGGCTTTTATGTCTGGCTACCGGATTGGCCCATTTCATGGGATTCCCTTTGCTTTGAAAGATATATATGAGCTTGAAGGTCAAATTTGCACAAATGGGTCTATGACTCTTAAAGACCGCGTCTCGGCAAAAACGGGCACAGTGGTACGACGTTTGATTGCAGCTGGTGGCATTATTCTTGGTAAAAGCAAGACTGTTGAGTCCGCTTTTGGTGGCTGGGGTACGAACCAGAAGATGGGCACGCCCTGGAACCCGTGGGATATGAAAAACCATCGTATTCCGGGCGGTTCATCGTCAGGATCAGGCGTGGCAACAGCCGCTGGTCTGGCTGTATGTGGCATCGGGTCTGATACAGGTGGTTCGGTTAGGTTGCCAGCAGCCTATTGTGGCATTGCAGGCCTGAAAGTGACCGAAGGTCAATTACCATGTGATGGCATTGCCCCGCTGGCGCAAACACTTGATTCACCTGGGCCAATGGCGCAGACAGTTGCTGATACGGTGATATTATATGAAGTGATGTTGGGTCGTGAAAGTAGCCTTATCGACCGCGATCTGCAGACAGGCGGTGGACTTTATCAGATGATGGGTAAAGGTGTACGCGGGCTGAAGTTAGGGCAGATGGCACAGTCAGAACGCGATAATTGTTCGGCTGATATTCTTGCAGGCTACGATCTGGCAATAGACGCTTTGCAACGCCTTGGGGCAGAGATAGAGGTATTTACGTCACCTTTTGGCTATGGCAGCCTTGCCGATGATAATGGTGCCATAACGGCGGTTGAAGCCTATAACAATCATGGACATCTCTATGAAGATAGTGCCGCGCCAATGGATGAGGATGTCCGCAAGCGTATGCTGACTGGCAAGGCGTATCTGGCGCATGACTATGTGCGCATGTTGGAAACACGCCGCAACCGCTGTGATGAATTTAATGAAGCCATCAAAGGTTTTGATGCCATATTGACGCCATCAACGACAAGTACTGCGCCCAAAATAGACGATGTTGATCAGGCAATCTCACCTGGCCATTTTACCCGTCCATTTAACTATCTGGCGATGTGCGGTTTGAGTGTGCCGACAGGTCTTGCCAAGGATGGCATGCCGCATAGTTTGCAGATTATTGCCAGAGCGCATGATGAAGCAATGGCCATTCGTATCGGTGCCAGCATCGAATCTGTAACACCATCAATTGGCCGCGCGCCGCTTTAAAGCCATATGGTCGCGGCTGGCGTTACCCCGTAAACCGATCTATGACGTTGCGAAGTAGCCTAGAAACATTATTGTCAAAATTGTTCCAAGGCAGACTTCCACAAAAGGTAATTGAGCCGACAGAAAAAACCTGTCCGCCTGATGGCGTTTTGAAATAGACCATATCTGCGCGTTTGGCTTCGCTTTCGCTACCACCAGACAGGTTTGTCAAATGCGTCAATTGTTCTTCGGGCACCAGCATGAATGTATCGCGTGTATCATAAGATTGTGCCAATATGGTGATGTCTTGGCCTTCGTCTAATTTGGTATCAACTCGATCAAGCTCAAACCCTGCTGCGCCGTTACCGCTAAACCCAAAATCGCCAATTGGGCTATCATCAATACCATCAAAAACCCAGTCAAAGGCGCTGTCATTACATACACGTTTATAGGGCATGCCCTCGAAAATACCTTGTGCGGTAAAGCCGATACCAACAAGTTTTTGCGGGGGGCGTCCATTACGTCGCCATAGCCCCCCATAGGAACCATCAAACGCGTTATAATATTCGCCAGGCTGGGACGCCCATGCGCGCAATCCGTCTTCTGCACGTCTGATTTCTAAAAGATTAGGATCTTCCTTATGGCGAATAATGCGCCAGTAAAAGCCATTACCACCTAGGTAGATCAGGGCGCCGCCTTTATCACGATATGCTGTCAGCGCATCAAGCGTGTTGGTTGTGTGATATTCAGGATGTGTTCCGGTTGTAACCGCATCATACCCTTCGATGGCTGCAAAACCGTCGCGGTCAATTTCGTCATCGGTGATGATGTCATAGTCGATATTCTGGTTATGCAACCATGCAATCAAATGGCTGTCAGCCTGAAAATGACGAAGGCCTGAACAATCCGCAGCGCCAAACGTTATATATCCAGGCCGTAAATTGAAAAGGGGACGTTTATGCGAAGCATGGCATATGCCAGAACCGTCACTATGGTTGTTATAGGTCGAAAGACCATATTGTGGATAAGCCGCAGGATTATGCGGATAGGCACCCCATTCCTTTATGCGTTCTTGCCATGCAGGCACATAATCTGGGCGCGCGTGATTGCCATAAATAGCATAAGTAAATGTCGAAACCAGAACGCATAATTTGGCGCGACGAACACCCTTTGGCGGACAGACAAAAAACGGCATAGCGTCTTCATGCCCGTTGCAGGTGATACGCATAACATAGATGCCAGATGACATATCATCAGGGATTGTGAATGAAAAACTGGTGTCCCAGCCAAAATCATAAATGTCATCATCATGGAAATGGATCGCCGCATAATGATCTGGTTTATGTTGCCAGTTCAGTTCACTGGCGTCCCATTGACTGCCACATACCGCGCGGGTTGGGGCATTAAACAGGATGAGTGCATGCTTGTTGTCAGGCTGTGCAAGAGCACTAGGGATTGTCAGGCTGGTCATATCAACAGCCAAATTCCAATCGGCAATAGCTATACCGTCGGCCATAATCAAAGGCGCTTCTATTTTACCATTAAAAAATTGCCCTGGGCCTTTGGTGTCAAGCGTGGCGGCAAGACATACAAACCCATCAATATGCATATGTACCAAAGCGTTTGCTAATTGATTTGAAACCGTTTCCGTGTTGGCGTTAACGCTAGCGAGGTGTAAAATATGAATGCTTACTTCGCCAGATGCATTCATAGTGGCGGTGATTTGATGCCATTTATGCAACCGCAAAGGCGTCTTGCTGGAAACTTTGTCTTGATGCGATGTCAGGGTAACCAGACCGCTAGCGTCTAGGTCAAGCCGAACCTCACCAATAGAAAGAATGGTCTGCGTGCCAGCCGTAAACAAGGTCGGAAAGACAGTAACAGAAATCTGAATGCTGTTCTGTGCATGATGTTGCAACGGGGATATTGTCTTGGCATAGGAACCAGATTGAAAGGGCTGGTTGCCAGCGTTGAACTGTTGCGGCGGAAAAATATCATCACAATTTGTTTCAACAATACCCATGCCAGCCGGATTGGCATCAGCACATATTGAACGCAAAAGCTTGGCTTCGACGGGGGCATCAATTTGGCTGGAAACCTTGAAATTAATAGTGTCGCCAGGTCGCCCCGACAATTTATCCGTATAGCCGATTAGATCGACAATCATACCATTTTCTCCACTCAAAAGACGCTCACTCATCAATAATGCCAGCTGTTTCCAGAACAGCATGAAACAGAACATCAGTTCCCGCCGCTGCCCAATCCTTGCTGATCTCCTCTGCTTCATTATGCGACAGGCCATCAACACAAGGGCACATAACCATAGCAGTTGGCGCAACGCGATTGATTAGGCAAGCGTCATGACCAGCTCCGGAAACAATGTCACGATGTGCATAGCCAAGCCGTTCTGCCGCACGGCGCACCGCAGATACACAGCCTTCATCAAAAGTTACAGGATCGAATTTCCCCACCTGTTCAATGTCCATGGTCAGGCCAATGTCATCTACAATTTTCTGGGCACCTTCACGAAGAAGCCGTTCCATATCATCGATGACAGCCTGTGTTGGATGACGGAAATCTATTGTGAATACAGCCTTGCCCGGAATGATATTGCGTGAGTTCGGATAGATATCACAATGCCCCACAGCGCCAACGGCAAGTGGTGCGTGCGACAAAGCAATATCATCGACCAGTTGGGTGATGCGTGCCATGCCAAGACCAGCATTGACCCGATTTGGCATTGGCGTTGATCCTGTATGCGATGACTTGCCAGTCAATGTCACTTGAAGCCAGTTTAATCCTTGACCGTGGGTGACAACACCAACATCGATATTTTCATTTTCCAGAATTGGGCCTTGTTCGATGTGAAGTTCAAAGAAAGCTGCCATTTTGCGGGCACCAACGTCTTCATCACCAACCCAGCCAATGCGGGCAAGCTCTTCGCCAACGGTTTTGCCATCAGCATCTTCGCGGTCATAGACCCATTCGGTCGTGTACATGCCTGCGAACACGCTTGATGCCATCATTGGCGGTGAAAAGCGCGCACCTTCTTCATTTGTCCAGTTAACAACCTCAATGGGATGCTTTGTTTTGATGCCTGTGTCATTCAATGTTCGGATGATTTCTAGTCCCGCTAAAACACCAAGGACACCATCATATTTGCCACCTGTGGGCTGGGTGTCGAGATGGCTTCCTATCATCACTGGGAGCAATGTTGGGTCAGTGCCTTCGCGACGGGCAAACATATTTCCCAATTTGTCCAACCCCATACTCATGCCTTCAGCTTCGCACCATAGCTGAAACACACGGCGGCCTTCGGCATCTTCATCGGTCAATGTCTGGCGGTTATTGCCCCCAGCGATGCCCGGGCCAATTTTTGCCATTTCCATTAACGAGTCCCAAAGGCGGTCACTATTGATCCGGAGATTTTTTCCCCGCACGTCCAGTGCAGAAATGTTGGCTTTGGTCATGGTTGTTTCGAAACTTTCATAAAATGCGGTTAGGTTGATTATCTGTTTATGGTAAACATAATTGTGAGCAAACCCAAACAATTGTTCATAATATCAGAGCCAATATACTGAATGCTGACGCATAAAAGTATTTTATTAACTTCTGCTAATGCATTTCTGGACGTTTGGCGTATTGAGCGTTAATTTAGAACTACCTTTTGAGGAGAGTGTCATGCTTGTTGTGGTTTCACCTGCTAAAAAATTGAATATGCAACCTGCCGACGGCGTGGTATCGACCGAACCTGCTTTCTCCCGTGATGCAGTCGAGCTGGCCGCTGTTGCTCGTGATCTAAGTTTGGAAGATTTGCAGCGTCTGATGGGGCTAAGCACAAATTTGGCACAGTTGAATGCTGATCGTTTTGCCGCCTTTGGAAATCAAGACAAAAAACCTGCCGCTTTGGCTTTTGCCGGTGATACCTATCAGGGGCTTGAAGCGGCATCGCTGGACTCTGACGAAATGGCGTGGGCACAAAATCATTTGCGTATATTATCTGGTCTTTATGGTGTTTTGCGCCCTTTGGATGCGATTGAACCGTATCGTCTGGAAATGGGAAGCCGGTTGAAAACCTCACGTGGTGCTTCGCTTTATGACTATTGGGGTCAACAGTTATCTGACGCTTTGAATGCACATGCCACAGCTACTAATTCTCAGGTCTTGGTTAATTGTGCGTCACAGGAATATTTTGGTGCTGTTGATCTGTCAGTCCTTACGCCACAGGTCATTACGCCTGTATTTATGGAATATAAGGCTGGGAAAGCCAAAATTGTTAGTTTTTTTGCTAAAAAGGCGCGCGGCGCAATGGCGCGATACATCATTCAGAATCGCTTGACCCAGTCTGATGATTTACGTGGTTTTAATAGCGGCGGTTATAGCTATCAACCAGATCAGTCAGATGCGCAAAAATGGGTTTTCTTGCGTGATTATCCCTCCTGATTGTTTCTCATGATTATTCTTCGTGACTATCTTAAGTGTATCTCAGATTGCATGAATGATATATGTGAAGAGGCATCATGGTTTTAGTGATCAGGCAGAAATAAAAAACGTATTTCATAAACATCTTAATAGCGAAA
>JABJBD010000180.1 GCA_018668795.1 Candidatus Puniceispirillum sp.
AGCAAAACTTAATATTCTGCATTCATTGTCAATGGTGACAATTTTCTCTAAGGGAGATTTAACATGCGTAAGGTTCTTCTTGCGACTACCGCTTTGGTAGCACTTGGTGGCGTTTCAGCTGCTTCTGCTGCCGTATCTCTGTCAGCATCTGCTTCATGGTTATATGACTCATGGTCAGACGATACAGCAACTGGTTCAGCTGCTGCAACTAACACAAACAACACACAAGCTGTAATGGACTCAGATTTCACAATCTCAGGTTCAACAACAGCTGACTCAGGTATGTCATTCGGTGGTTCAATCCACGTTGATGACGGCGCAGATGATGACGCCCGCATGCACATTTCTGATGATTGGGGCCAGATCTCATTTGGTGAGCACAATGACGCGGCTAAAGCCACTTCAGTTGGAACATCAGCTTTTGATGCTGCAATCTCAGGTGGATCATCAATCCCAGGTAACGCAGCCGCTTCTGCAACCCCTATGATGGCCGTAGGCATGGCAACCAGCACAGTTGTTGGTGGCGAAGCTAAGGGTCAGATCATGTACACTTCACCAACAGTGAATGGTATCACTCTGCGCGTTTCACAGGCAGACGCTGGTTCGGCTTCAAAAGCTGACACAACAGCAATGGGTATTGTTTACACAACCGCTGCAAGCGGTGCTGATATCACTGTGAGCTATGCCACTACTGCTACTGACGCAGCTGGTGACTTATCAACAGCTGTTGAAAGCTCAGCTTCAGGCTATGGTGTAAAGGTTGTTTATGGTGACTTCACTGTTCGTGCATCAACATCAAACGCAGAGCGTAAGACACAGGCTGGCGCAGTCCAGAGTGACACAGACACAAGTGAATATGGCATTACTTATGCAATGTCAGACACATTGACTGTTGAAGCTGTAACTATGGACTCTGAGCTTGGCACAAACGGTGTGACTTCAGGTACAGACGGCGAAGCTGCTGCTGAAGGTGCAGGAGACACATATTCAGCAACACAGTTTGGTGTGAAGTACGTTCCTGCTACTGGCATGTACATCTCACTGTCAAACCGTTCATATGAGTACAAAAACGCATCAGCATCTACCAAAATGAATGACGGTGCAAACACACGTTTGAAAGTTGGCGTAACATTCTAATTTGAATGTTATCATGTCGAATGGAAAGGGAGGGGCTTGCCCCTCCCTTTTTTCTTTACAAATGAACGATCTATTTGCATTCTCTTGGCATATTCACCAATCAATGGATCGCCGATATGAAAACCACCCAGTCTCTTGCCACCGTTATGGTTACTCTTGCGTTTATTTTGGCAGGCTGTTCGGGGGCGGATATTCAGCCTGTAGCCGAAGAAGAAGGTGAAGTGTCTTTTCTGACTGGCAAAACCGGCGGCATGAAAATTCTTGATTTTGGCGCTGATAACAAAAGCGACAGCATGCCGGTGAACGCCTTATTATGGCGGGCATCGCTGGAAATTGCCGCCTTTGTGCCGCTTGACGATGTCGATACATTTGGGGGCAGCATCCTGACCGAATGGTATTCGCTTGCCGACCGGCCTGATGAGCGCATCAAGCTGATGATTTTTGTTGTTGGGCGCGAATTACGTTCGGATGCCATTCAGGTGCGTGTCTTTGCCCAGAAAGCCGAAAATGGCACATGGGGGGCGGCCACGCGCGACGACGCCTTGGCTAAGAATATTGAAGATCTTATTTTGACCCGCGCACGCGAAATGCGCGCCACGTCAGTTGCCGAATCAACCGAATAGATATTTAATTACCGCCGATAACATCATATGGCACCCCGTGCTAGGGAATATTTACGCGATAG
Organism: Candidatus Puniceispirillum sp.; assembly: GCA_018668795.1. Lineage (GTDB taxonomy): Bacteria > Pseudomonadota > Alphaproteobacteria > Puniceispirillales > Puniceispirillaceae > Puniceispirillum. The sequence continues at coordinate 1,823 of JABJBD010000180.1, forward strand.
TTTACAGGAAATTTCATGACGCATTATGATGCTCCTGCCATTGAAAAGAAATGGCAGCGCTGTTGGCAAGATAAAGAATGTTTTACCGCCGATCAGCCAGATAGTAGCGCCCCCAACCACAAGCCTAAATATTATGTGCTGGAAATGTTTCCTTATCCGTCAGGTCGGATTCATATGGGGCATGTCCGCAATTACACGCTTGGCGATGTTGTTGCGCGCTTTCGCCGGGCTCAGGGTTTCAACGTTCTGCATCCGATGGGCTGGGATGCCTTTGGCTTGCCGGCCGAAAATGCAGCAATGGAACGCGGTATTCATCCAGGCAAATGGACTGTTGAAAATATCGCCGCGATGCGCACCCAGCTACAAAGCATGGGGCTGTCTTATGATTGGAATCGCGAACTGGCCACCTGCACACCCGATTATTACCAGCATGAACAGCGCATGTTCCTCAAATTCCTCGATGCGGGTCTAGCCTATCGCAAGGAAAGCTGGGTGAACTGGGATCCGGTGGAAAATACGGTATTGGCCAATGAACAGGTTGTCGATGGGCGCGGCTGGCGTTCCGGCGCCCCCGTCGAACGGCGGCTTCTGTCGCAATGGTTTTTACGAATCACCAAATATGCCGATCATCTGCTGGCCGCGATTGACGGGCTTGATCGCTGGCCAGATCGCGTGCGCTTGATGCAGCATAACTGGATTGGCAAATCCGAAGGCGCGCGTATCAGTTTCCACATTACCGATAATCCGGATCAGACCGATGCTGATACGTATGCTGGCCGTGCGATTGAGGTGTTCACAACGCGCCCTGATACATTATATGGTGCCTCTTTTATCGCCATTGCCGCCAACCATCCACTTGCCCGCGAGATTGCCACACATGATAAGGGCGCGGCTGATTTTGCGGCTGAATGCGCCCAGCTTGGCACCTCGGAAGCGGCTGTCGAAACAGCTGACAAAAAGGGCTATGACACAGGCCTTTTTGTGGCCCATCCGGTCATTGACGGGGCGACATTGCCTGTGCATATCGCCAATTTTGTGCTGATGGATTACGGCACAGGCGCCATCTTTGGCTGTCCGGCGCATGACCAGCGCGATCTTGATTTCGCCACGGCCTATGGCTTGCCTGTTTTGCCGGTGATATTACCCGAAGATGCCCCCGATACTGTAGATGCGGGAAGCTTTACCATCACCGACACTGCCTATACTGGCCCTGGTAAGCTGATTAATTCGGGGGAATGGGACGGGCTTGATGTCGAAGCTGGTAAACAGGCCGCCTTTACAACACTTGCATCGGCGGGGACAGGTCAGGCAGAAACCACGTTCCGGCTTCGTGACTGGGGCGTATCGCGGCAACGCTATTGGGGATGCCCGATCCCGATCATTCATTGTGATTCCTGTGGCGCGGTACCGGTACCTGACGATCAATTGCCTGTACAATTGCCTGAAGATGTTGATTTCACCCAGCCAGGCAATCCGCTTGCCAATCATCCAAGCTGGAAACATACAAACTGCCCCACATGCGGCAAAGCGGCAATGCGTGAACAGGATACGTTTGACACTTTCTTTGAAAGTTCGTGGTATTTCCTGCGTTATTGCGATCCAAAGCATAAAAATGGCTTTAGCGCCGAAGCGGCACAATATTGGATGCCGGTCGATCAATATATCGGCGGTGTTGAACATGCCGTTCTGCATCTGCTTTATTCGCGCTTTTTCACGCGTGCCTTAAGCGAGGTAGGCTATCTTGATCTTGCCGAACCTTTTGCTGGTTTGATGACGCAAGGCATGGTCTGCCACCAAACGTTTCAGGATAAAGACGGCAAATGGCTGTTTCCTACCGATGTCGAACGCGATGGCGATAACTGGGTCACACGCAGCGACAACGCATCGGTCACTGCCGGACGCATCGAAAAGATGAGCAAGTCCAAGCGCAATGTCGTCGATCCCGAACTTATCATTGGCACCTATGGCGCAGATACAGCGCGCTTGTTCATGCTGTCGGATTCGCCGCCTGAACGTGATATGGAATGGACCGAATCCGGCGTCGAAGGCGCGTCACGCTTTCTCAAGAAAATCTGGCGCTTGGCGGCTGATGATACCATCGCTCCACCTGACGCCGTCATGCCTGATACTGCCGATTCCGCAGCCCAGGATCTTGTCAAAACAGTCCACAAAACCATCCTTGCCATCACCAAGGACATTGAAGACTTCCGCTTCAACCGTGCTGTTGCCCAGCTTCATACCTTGTCGAACGCGATCAGCACGCTTGCCCCTGACATTGCCGGATCTGCCGAAGCGCGGCGTTTTGCGATTGAAAATCTTGCCATGCTTATCGCGCCTTTGACCCCGCATATTGCTGAAGAAATGTGGCACATGCTTGGCCATGACACGATGCTTGCCAATACGGACTGGCCTACCGCCGATCCGGCAGTGGCCGCTGATGATGAAGTTGAAATCGGCGTGCAGGTGAATGGCAAATTACGCGCCACCATCACATTGCCGCGCGATTGTCCAAATGAAGACGCCGAAGCAAAAGCATTGGCATCCGATGCTGTTTCCCGTTATCTTGAAGGCAAGTCCCCCAAGCGGGTTATCGTTGTCCCCAACAGGATTATAAATGTCGTTGCGTAACATCATCATCGGCCTGCCCCTTCTGTTTTTGCTTGGTGGTTTTCTAGGTGGATGCACATCTTTGTCCAAAGACCAGATCGACGCCGCCATGATCGACAGGCTGGCCAGCGTCGAAATTCTCACTGTAGGGGGGCGCGATGGACAGATTTACAGCCGTAACCTGCGCCAAACTATGTTCAGCAACTATGCAACGGAATCGGAATATCGCCTTGCCAGTAAAATATCAATCAGCTCAAGCGAGGCTTTTGCCGTGCGCGGCGTGTCATCTGATTTTAAAAAGATGACCATGACCGTATCCTTTACCCTGACCGACATAAACAGTAATGATGTCTTGCTTCGTAATGCGGTTTCGGCCAATGCCACTTTGGGTACCGTCTCCTCGACATATGGCATCGAGCAATCCGAATTACAGGCCAAAAAGCGCCTGGCCAAATTGCTGGCTGAACGCGTGCGCCGCCGCTTGCAATTATATTTTCTCTCCACAGCCCAGCCCATAGATAAAACATGAAGATTCAGACCCGGCAAATTGCAGGTCTTCTCAAACAACCCCCCGCGCATATGCGCGCCTTTCTGTTTCATGGCAATGACATTGGTTTGATTCATGAACGCGCGCTGGCTCTTGCTGGCCTTTATAGTGAAAATCTTGATGATGTTTTTTCGGTCACGCGTCTTGATAGCGGCGCCGTCGAAAATGATGTTGGCGTGATTGCCGATGCTGTGTCCAGCATTGCCGTTTTTGCCAAGACGCGCGTGGTGATTGTGCGTGGCCGTGGCACTGAACTTGTCGAAGCGTGCAAACTAGCGCTCACCCCACGCAAAGATGGCACCTTGCTTGATGGGGCGGTGCTTATAGTCGAAGCCCGCGAAACAACAACACGCCATGCCATTGTCAAA
>JABJBD010000032.1 GCA_018668795.1 Candidatus Puniceispirillum sp.
ACGGGAAAATTCTCGACAAATCTGGCGTTGAGGCATTGGCCAAATTGCCATCTCTTGACGAATTACGCGGCAAGCTTGTTGGGCTTCTTCAAGCCCCAGCAGGAAAACTTGCACGTGTGGCTCAGGCTCCGGCCGGAAAGCTCGCACGCGTCATCAAAGCACGCGAAGACCAATTGCAGAGTTCATAATTTAAACCTAGAAGTTCAAGCTTAATGGAGTATACAAATGGCTGATATAGCAAAAATCGCAGAAGACCTTTCCAACCTTACAGTTCTCGAAGCTGCTGAGTTGGCAACAATGCTGGAAGAGAAGTGGGGCGTGTCTGCCGCTGCTGCTCCTATGGCAATGGCAATGCCAGCTGGCGGCGGTGACGCTGGCGGCGCGGCTGAGGCAAAAACTGAATTTGACGTTGTTCTGACTGCCGCTGGTGCATCAAAGATCAATGTTATTAAAGAAGTTCGCGCGATCACAGGTCTTGGCCTGAAAGAAGCAAAAGACCTCGTCGAAGCAGCACCTAAAGCTGTCAAAGAAGCCGTGTCTGAGGACGAAGCGAATGAAATTAAAGGCAAGCTTGAAGAAGCTGGTGCCTCTGTCGAAGTTAAGTAACTTTGACGGAACAGCTTACATTTAAAAGCTGTTGAAAATTGCTTGCACCGGGTGGCGTTTCGCTATCCGGTGCAAGGTCGTTAAAAACCTGAAAGCTGAAACATTTTCGCTGGATGGACCAAACCAAGCTTCCAACTTGGCCTTTTTTGAGTTGGTGAGCCGAGATTTTGATGAGGGATCACTAAATGGCATCGCACGTAAGTACCTTGGATAGTCGCAAGCGGGTTCGCCGCACATTTGGGCAATTGGAAGAAATCACGCCAATGCCAAATCTGATCGATGTTCAACGGTCAAGTTATGATAGCTTTTTACAAATGGATATTTCGGTGCCTGATCGTATCGATCACGGGTTACAGGAAACCTTTAAATCAGTTTTCCCGATCGAAGATTTTGCTGGTCGTTCGATCCTTGAATTTGTGTCTTATGATCTTGAAAAGCCAAAATACGACGTTGAAGAATGTCAACAGCGCGGGCTGACTTTTGCCTCGCCGCTTAAGGTGACCTTGCGTCTGGTAGTTTGGGAAGAAGACGAAGACACAGGTGCGCGTTCAATTCGCGACATCAAGGAACAGGACGTCTATATGGGCGATCTGCCGCTTATGACGTCAAATGGTACTTTCATTGTGAATGGCACCGAACGTGTGATCGTGTCACAGATGCACCGGTCACCAGGCGTATTTTTCGATCATGACCGTGGCAAAACTCATGCTTCGGGCAAATTGCTGTTTGCTGCCCGCGTTATTCCCTATCGTGGATCATGGCTTGATTTTGAATTTGATGCCAAAGATATTCTTAACGTGCGTATTGATCGCAAGCGTAAATTGCCATCAACAACCTTTATGATGGCATTGCCTGACGCCGACTCACAAGCCTATATGACTGCCTGCGTCGAATCTGGCGAAGATATTGACCCATCACGTGTTGTCGGTATGAGCCGTGAAGAAATTCTCAGCTATTTCTACAATGCAGTTGCTTATAAACGCGATGGTGATGGCTGGCGCTTTCCCCTTAATACTGACAAGCTTAAAGGTAGCCAGTTGGTTCGTGATCTAGTTGATGCCGACACCAAAAAGGTTGTTGCCAAAGCAGGCACAAAAATGACACCGCGCTCGCTGAAAAAGCTGGCTGAAGGCGGCGTCAAAGATATTCTTGTTCCTGATACCGATATTCTTGGTCGTTTTATTGCTGAAGACATCATCAATATGTCAACTGGCGAAGTCTATGCCGAAGCTGGTGAAGAAATCACCGAAGAGCTAGTGGCGCGCTTTGTTGAAAATGGCAATGATGAAATCAGCGTTCTATTTATCGACAATGTCAATTTTGGGCCGCATCTGCGCAACACATTGGCCGCTGACCGCAATACATGTCGGGAAGAAGCGCTGGTCGATATTTATCGTGTTATGCGTCCGGGCGAGCCGCCAACATTGGAAAGTTCACATGCTTTGTTCCAAAGCCTGTTTTTCACTTCCGAACGCTATGACCTGTCATCCGTTGGCCGTGTGAAAATGAATTCACGCCTTGATCTGGACACTGATGATTCTGTCCGCATTCTGCGCAAGCAGGACGTGATGGCAATTCTGAAAGTTCTAACGGGTCTCAAAGATGGACGTGGCGATATTGACGATATTGACCATCTAGGTAACCGCCGGGTTCGTTCGGTTGGTGAATTGATGGAAAACCAATATCGTGTTGGTTTGTTGCGTATGGAACGTGCCATTCGTGAACGTATGGGCGCTGTTGAAATCGACACTGTCATGCCTGCCGACCTGATTAACGCCAAACCAGCTGCGGCTGCCGTGCGTGAATTCTTTGGCTCATCGCAATTGTCACAATTTATGGATCAGACCAACCCATTGTCTGAAATCACCCATAAACGCCGTGTTTCGGCGCTTGGGCCAGGCGGCTTGACGCGCGAACGTGCGGGCTTTGAGGTGCGCGACGTGCATCCAACGCATTATGGCCGAATTTGCCCGATTGAAACGCCAGAAGGACCGAATATTGGTCTTATCAACTCGCTGGCAACCTATGCCCAGATCAATCGTTATGGCTTTATCGAAACACCATATCGTAAAGTCGTCGAAGGCAAGGTGACAGACGAGGTACGCTATATCTCGGCTATGGAAGAAGGCCGTTATACGATTGCACAGGCGAATGCCGAACTTGATGCCAAAGGCGTTTTTGTTGGTGAATTGATCCCGGTACGTCGGGCTGGTGAAATTGGCCTTGCCCGTCCAACCGATATTGAATTGATGGACGTATCGCCAAAACAGCTAGTATCTGTTGCCGCGGCACTGATTCCGTTTTTGGAAAATGATGACGCGAACCGTGCTTTGATGGGCTCGAACATGCAACGTCAGGCAGTGCCTCTGGTAAAAGCCGAAGCGCCAATTGTAGGCACTGGTATGGAAGCTCGTGTCGCCCGTGATTCGGGTGTTACGATCGTTGCAAAACGTGCTGGTGTTATCGATCAGGTCGATGCAACACGTATTGTTGTGCGCGCCAGCGAAGAAACAACCGAAGAAGTATCGCCGGTTGACATCTACAGCCTGTTAAAGTTCCAGCGTTCAAACCAGAACACAACTGTCAACCAGCGCCCACTTGTAAAAGTTGGTGATACGGTTCGTCGAGGTGACATCATCGCTGATGGCCCATCGACCGAGGATGGTGAATTGGCACTTGGCCGGAACGTGCTTGTCGCGTTTATGCCTTGGAATGGTTACAACTTTGAAGATTCAATCCTGATTTCTGAACGTATTGTCCGTGACGACGTATTCACATCGATCCATATCGAAGAATATGAAGTGATGGCACGTGATACAAAGCTTGGTCAGGAAGAAATCACCCGCGACATTCCTAATGTCGGTGAAGAAGCACTAAAGAATCTAGACGAGGCAGGCATCGTCTATGTCGGTGCTGAGGTTGGACCAAGTGACATTCTGGTTGGCAAGGTGACACCAAAAGGTGAATCACCAATGACGCCCGAAGAAAAACTGCTACGCGCCATTTTTGGTGAAAAGGCATCTGACGTTCGTGACACATCTTTGAAACTGCCACCTGGCGGTTCAGGTACGGTTGTTGAAGTGCGGGTTTTCTCACGTCGTGGTGTTGAAAAGGACGAGCGTGCGCTGGCCATTGACCGTGCTGAAATCGATCGTCTTGGAAAAGACCGTGATGACGAACGCTCTATCCTTGAGCGTGGTTTCCACGGTCGTATGACCGAACTGTTTGCAGATCAGACAGTGGCGTCAGGACCAAAGGGCATAAAAGCGGGCACCAAAATCGATGATGCACTGCTGAACGAATTGCCAAAGTCACAATGGCAGCAGATTGCTGTTAAAGATGACAAAGTGCAAAAGCTTGTCGAAGCGCAGATTGCCAACTTTGAAAATGCTGTTGCGGCCTTGCAGGCACGCTTCAATGACAAGGTTGACAAGCTTCAGGGTGGTGACGAATTACTCCCGGGCGTGATGAAGATGGTTAAGGTTTTTGTAGCCGTAAAGCGCAAGCTTCAGCCAGGTGACAAAATGGCTGGCCGTCATGGCAACAAAGGTGTGATCTCGCGGATAGTGCCTGCCGAAGATATGCCATATCTGGAAGATGGAACGCCGGTTGATATCGTGCTGAACCCGCTTGGGGTGCCGTCACGTATGAATGTTGGACAGATTCTGGAAACGCATCTTGGCTGGGCGGCACGTGGCCTAGGTAAACAGGTTGGCGCGGCGGCGGAAGCGGCGCGTGCTAATGCTGATACCTCAAAGCTACGCGATACCTTGTCAGGCATGTATTCTGCTGAACAATACCAGAATGAACTGGCAGTGATGGATGATGATCAGATCATTGAACAGGCCGAAATTCTTGGTCGTGGTGTGCCTATGGGGACACCGGTATTTGATGGCGCGCGTGAAGCCGATGTCGTGGGTCTGCTGAAAAAGGCCGGACTTAGTGAAACAGGTCAGGAATGGCTTACTGATGGACGTACAGGCGAAGTTTTCGACCGTGCTGTCACCGTTGGCTATATCTATATGCTGAAATTGCATCACCTTGTTGATGACAAGATTCACGCTCGTTCGATCGGTCCTTACTCGCTGGTTACACAGCAGCCGCTTGGTGGTAAGGCACAGTTCGGTGGACAGCGCTTTGGTGAGATGGAGGTCTGGGCACTTGAAGCTTATGGCGCGGCCTACACCTTGCAGGAAATGCTCACCGTCAAGTCGGATGACGTTTCAGGCCGGACAAAGGTTTATGAAGCCATTGTTCGCGGTGATGATGACTTTGAATCTGGCATTCCGGAATCCTTCAATGTTTTGGTCAAAGAGCTTCGCTCGCTTGGTCTGAATGTTGATTTGCATGAGGCAGAATACTAGGCCGTTTAGGCTGGTGCTCCCACCGCGATGTCGGTGGGCGGCAGGTACTTATTTGAAACCAACTTATGTTGGAAAGGTAGATAGATGAACGATTTGATGAATCCTTTCGGGCAAACACAAGGCCCGCAGAGCTTTGACAAAATCAGAATTTCCATCGCATCACCCGAGCGTATTCGGTCTTGGTCATTCGGTGAGATTAAAAAGCCGGAAACGATTAACTATCGTACGTTTAAGCCAGAAAAAGACGGTCTTTTCTGTGCCCGTATTTTTGGACCTGTTCGTGATTACGAATGTCTTTGCGGTAAATATAAGCGGATGAAGTATCGCGGTATTATCTGCGAGAAATGTGGTGTTGAAGTTACTCTTTCCAAAGTACGCCGCGAGCGCATGGGGCATATTGAACTTGCTGCGCCCGTTGCGCATATCTGGTTTCTGAAATCGCTTCCAAGCCGTATCGGTCTGCTTGTCGATATGACATTAAAGGATCTGGAACGCGTTCTGTATTTTGAAAACTTTGTCGTGATCGAGCCTGGTATGACGTCGCTGGTCAAAGGCCAGCTTCTGTCAGAAGAAGAATATTACGATGCGCAGGACGAATTTGGTGATGATGCTTTCGAAGCCAGCATTGGTGCCGAAGCCATCAAAAAGGTTCTTGTTGATCTTGACCTTGATCAAGAGCGCGTAAAAATCCGCGAAGAGCTGATCGCAACAGGTTCGGAAGCCAAGCGCAAAAAGCTTGTAAAGCGTCTGAAACTTGTTGATGCCTTCAAAGAGTCTGGATGTCGTCCTGAATGGATGATTCTTGACGTTGTGCCTGTGATTCCGCCGGAATTGCGCCCGTTGGTGCCGTTGGATGGTGGCCGCTTTGCGACCTCTGACCTTAACGATCTTTATCGCCGCGTTATCAATCGTAACAACCGTCTAAAGCGTCTGATCGAACTGCGCGCGCCGGACATTATTGTCCGTAACGAAAAGCGCATGTTGCAGGAATCAGTTGATGCGCTGTTTGACAATGGTCGTCGTGGCCGCGTTATCAGCGGCGTCAATAAGCGTCCCCTGAAATCGCTGTCGGATATGCTTAAAGGCAAGCAGGGTCGTTTCCGTCAGAACCTACTTGGTAAGCGTGTCGATTATTCGGGTCGTTCGGTTATCGTTGTTGGACCTGAACTCAAACTGCATCAATGCGGTCTGCCAAAGAAGATGGCACTGGAATTGTTCAAGCCATTTATCTACTCAAAGCTAGAGCTTTATGCGATGGCCAGCACAGTCAAAATGGCCAAGCGTATGGTGGAAAAAGAACGTCCCGAAGTCTGGGACATTCTTGAAGAGGTGATCCGCGAGCATCCGGTGATGCTGAACCGGGCGCCAACGTTGCACCGTTTGGGCATTCAGGCGTTCGAGCCGGTGCTGATCGAAGGCAAGGCGATCCAACTTCATCCGTTGGTGTGCGCCGCCTTCAACGCCGATTTCGATGGCGACCAAATGGCGGTCCACGTGCCGTTGAGTTTGGAAGCCCAGTTGGAAGCGCGGGTCTTGATGATGTCCACCAACAACATCCTCAGCCCAGCCAATGGCAAGCCAATCATCGTGCCGTCGCAAGATATCGTTCTGGGTCTTTATTACATGACCCTGATGCGGGAAAACGAGATTGGCGAAGGTATGGCGTTTGCCAATTTGTCCGAAATCGAGATGGCCCTGGATAATGGTGCGGTGAGTCTGCACGCCAAAATCAAGGCGCGTTTTGAAACTGTCGACGAAAAGGGCAAGCCCGTAACCCAGGTGGTTGAGTCAACCCCGGGGCGGATGTTCCTGGCTAAGGAACTGCCTCGTAATCCAGCGATCGGGTTCGATTTGGTCAACCAGCTGCTGTCGAAAAAGGCAATTACCCACGTCATTGACGTGATCTATCGCCACTGCGGACAAAAAGAGACCGTGCTGTTTGCGGATCACATCATGCAGCTGGGGTTCCGGTTCTCCACCCGAGCCGGAATTTCGTTCGGCAAAGACGACATGGTCATTCCGCCGTCGAAGGAAGCCGTGGTGACCACGACCCAGAACCTGGTGAAAGAATATGAACAGCAGTATTCGGACGGCCTGATTACCCAGGGCGAGAAATACAACAAAGTCATCGATGCCTGGTCCCAATCCACGGACAAGGTGGCCGACGTGATGATGGCTGGGATTGCCGACACGGCTAACCAAATCGATCCCAAAACCGGCCGCTACAAGCAATCCAATTCAGTGTTCATGATGGCGGATTCCGGCGCCCGTGGCTCTGCCGCCCAAATGAAGCAATTGGCGGGAATGCGCGGCCTGATGGCCAAACCGTCCGGCGAAATTATTGAAACGCCGATTATTTCGAACTTCAAAGAAGGCCTGTCGGTGCTGGAATACTTCAATTCCACCCACGGGGCACGCAAAGGCCTGGCTGATACGGCGCTGAAAACAGCCAATTCTGGGTATTTGACCCGGCGGTTGGTGGACGTGGCCCAGGACTGCATCATTGTCGAAAATGATTGCGGGACCACCAAGGGCATCACCGTCAAAGAAGTTTTGGAAGGCGGCGATATTATTGTCCCCTTGTCCGAACGCATCCTGGGTCGGTCTTCGGCTCTTCTTGTGAAAGATCCTGTGACCGGTAAGAAATTGTTTTCGGCCGGCACGGTCTTGGGTGAAAAAGAAGTTGATGCGGCTGAAAAGGCCGGGATGGATCAGTTGTTAATTCGCTCGGTGCTGACCTGCGAAAGCAAGGACGGTGTTTGCGGAACCTGCTATGGCCGTGATCTGGCCCGGGGCACGTCGGTCAATATCGGCGAGGCCGTTGGGGTCATCGCTGCGCAATCCATTGGTGAGCCTGGAACCCAGTTGACCATGCGGAC
>JABJBD010000233.1 GCA_018668795.1 Candidatus Puniceispirillum sp.
CGCCTGCCTTGGGGAACCAATCGGCGCGTTCCCACCCACCATAGGCGCCAAATTCGGCACCTGCGGCTTCAAGCCGTTCATAAAGCGGACTCACCTTTGCCTTACGGCCAGCTGGCCACTGAATTTGTGGAAAATGCATGGCATATTCATGACTATAGGTTTCAATGGCCTTAGCCGCCGTATAAGCCGTATCGACATGGTCGGTAAAGCGGCGGGGGTCAACCGCCCAGCTATCAGTCTCGGCCTCGCCTTCGACAATAATATCCGCCAGCAATTTACCAGCACCACCAGCCTGCACAATTCCAAAAGTGAAAACACAAGCCTCAAAGGCGTTGGGCACGCCTGGCATCTGGCCAAGAAGCGGTAAACCGTCAGGCGTATAAGGAATCGGGCCGTTTACAACACGGGTGATGCCGCCACTACCCAGAATAGGGACACGTGCACACGCATCCTCAATATACCATTCCAGCCGATCAAGATCGTCATTATAAAGCTGGAATGAGAAATCATCCGGCATTGGATCATCATCGGTCAGCCAATGGGCACGACAATTTTTTTCATATGGGCCAAGCAACAATCCGTCTTTTTCCTGCCGCAGGTAATAGGAACTGTCTGGATCACGCAGAAGCGGCAATTTGCTGTCGCGCGCGGTCAGTTCAGGAATAGCTTCGGTAATCAGATATTGGTGCGCCAATGAGACACAAGGCACATCACGGCCAAACATCTTGCCAAGCTCATGCGCACGGTACCCAGCCGCATTGACAACAAATTCAGCCTGAATATCACCATGCGGCGTCGAAATAGTCCATTCCCCCTTGTTCCATTTCACACCTGTGACTGGACAGAACCGCACAATGGTTGCGCCCATATCGCGTGCGCCTTTAGCTAGTGCCTGGGTTAATTGCGCCGGATCAATATCGCCGTCATAGGGATCCCACTGCCCACCATATAGATCATGTGTTTCAAGGAACGGATAAATATCCTGCATGTCCTTGTTTGACATTTCCTGCAACTCGACGCCCATCTGCCGCCCCATGCGCTCAACATGACGGAATTCCTCCATGCGCTGGCGGCTATGGGCAAGACGTATCGCGCCTGTTACATGATAATTCATGGGGTAATCAACCAGCGCGCCAAGCTCGCGGTAAAGGCTGGTCGAATAGGACTGAATTTTCATCATCGTCCATGATCCGACAAAGTTCGGGCAGTTGCCAGCCGCGTGCCATGTTGAGCCTGATGTCAGTTCGTTTTTTTCAAGCAGAACAACATCTGTCCAGCCTAGTTTAGCAAGATGATATAATACCGAGGCACCAACCGAGCCACCGCCAATAACAACGACACGTGCGCTTTTTGGCAATGTTGTACTTGCCTGTAGGGTTTCGGTTTGTTGTGTTTGTTGTTCATTCATATCATGTCCCCAATCATATTCAGCCCCCAGTCACATTCAGTCTAACTTTAATTTACTAATAAATCGGTGGCGCAATCACCCAGATCAGAACCGCCGGAACCTTGCCTTCATTCACCCAAGACACTGTCTCGCCAGCAAAACGGAAGCTGTCACCAGCATCCAGCACAAAACGATCACCATCGATAAACAACACAAGGCTACCCTCAATCACATAACCTGCTTCTTCGCTTTCTCGAATAAAAGGCTCTGGGCAGCGCGCACCCGGTGCAAACACCGAATGCACAATTTCAAATGCACCGCCAAGATCAGGTGATAGCAGGCTTTCAACCAGACCTTTGGTATCATCGCTCATCGACCGACGCGAATGTCCGCGCACGACAAACTGGCTTTCTGCATCATCATTGCTAGGTGAAAAAAAGAAACTGACAGGCAGAGTGAACAAGGCTGCAATACGGCGGATATCTTCCAGCGCTGGTTCGGATACGCCGCGCTCAACCTGCGACAGCCAGCCAACCGAACGTTCAAGATGATCGGCAAGATCGTTCAATGTCCAATTACGTGACCGCCGCAAAGCGCGTATATCGCTTCCGATCTGCCCTGTTGAGCGAAGCGGCGCGCTGGCATTTGACTGTTTATCCATCTTCACAAGCATGATCGGCTCTCACTTCCTCAGTAACCTTGCGAGGAGAAAATGAAAAAATCAAACATATTTTCATATAAAAATGGATTTAGGTGATTATTTTCATTTTGCTAATATGTATATCACTGTTACATCTACCCAAAAGCCGATCAAAAACGATTATGTGTTTCATCCGTTTGGTCCAACGCATCTGGCAACATGGTCTCACCTGTCGCGCCTGTCATCCAGATCAGCGCGATAAATAGCCCCTTTGCCCGCGGCAAAGTCACATAAACACCAAGCAACATAATGGCCGATAATATGACACAGGCAATCCAGAGCGGGATCGAATCGTCACGGCCAAAATAGAGCATAAGCGGCACAACAATATGCCCAAGCAATAGTATCGTGACCCAGGCCGGGCCATCATCAGCGCTTATATGGCTAAAATCACTTTTGCAGGCTTCACATTCTGTGACTGGTTTAAGATAGTCACGCAACAACGTGCCAATCCCGCATTGCGGACAGCGCCGCCTTAAACCGCGTGTCAAAGCGGTACCATATGAAATGGGGGACGTTGGGGTCTGCATCTGCTTGATCCTGCCTGTTCTGATTGGGACATGCCTTTATCCCATACAGCTAGCATGATTCGTCCTGTCTGCCTATGCTAGCCTATGCGCCACAGCGCCACAGGCCAGTCTGAAAATTTCTATTTAGTGAACCTAGAAACTGGCAACAATTCCTGTGCTTATCTGGCGATTTTTCTTGCCTGCAATATTACCTCAGTTCTGATGTGACGCGCCTTCAATAAACCAGCGGAACGAAGCATCCCCGATTGATTGCGCTTTCAACTGACGCATATAGGTAACATGCGCAATCCAGTGCCGCTTTGGTACGGCAAAATCAATCCGGTCAATAGCGATGTTATAATTGCCCGATTTGTCATAGCCTTTCACACTATGCTGCGCCATCGCGCCATGACGTACCGCCAATGGCAGACGATAGCCCAAGGCAAAATGTTCATTATCGGCAATAACGTTCGTAACCGTCAGGCGGGCATCGGCACTATCGGCGTCCAGCGTCATATCATCGACATAGGCATTGTGACGAAAATCAAACTTTGTTTTCACCTTCATATAATCAGCAGACAAATGAATATGCGGTGATAATGACGTCGCCGCGCCAAGATGTAGATAATCCGATCCGGTGGCTTTATCTAGCTGGAACGCCCCTTCGGAACGGCTTGCCAGAAATCGTCCATGTTCAAAGAAACGTCCGGCTGACAGGCTGATCCTTGCTGTTCTATCTTGATGCGTCAACACCATACCAACATCATCAAACCTGTATGAACCATCATCATCCGCGCGATCAGTGCGCGTTGTCGTACCAGTGCCGCCTAGCTGTCCGCGACCCGTATAAACGCCCAGCCATAGATTTTCATTCAACGCGGTATCAAACCGGCCTTGCATATGGTCACGGCTGTGACTGCCCAGCCCGCTCCACATGCTTTTATGTATCGATGACGGCATCATGGCATCGGCAATTTTGACCTTGGCAAAGGAAAGATGCGTGCGGTAAGGCGTGCCCTGCACGTCACCAAACATATCAAACGACACACCCTTGCCGCGCTGGCAATAACGGTCATCCGACATGCTGTAAAACAGGCTACCATCAGCATCAAGTGCCACCGTTCGCGACGCCGCGCTGACCTTGCCATGATGAAACTGCATCAAGGCATCAAGGCTGGGGGCTTTGCGGATTGGTGCCTGTAGCGGCGTTTTCATCTGATAGGAACGGTTATATTTATCGAATACGCCCGAGGTCAGTGACTGCCGCGCGCCACCATTGCCAAAGGCGGTGGAAAATGCCACCGCATTCTGCCTTGGGTCAAAACCAGACAAGGCACTGGCATGCCGCCCTGCGCCGCGCGCCGCGCCTTGTGGCTCCAATGCCTTTGCCAGATTCAGCAAGCCATGACCATAAACATCATCAATCCCGGGCGCGCCCAGATCGGTGGCCGTATCAAGGATAATCCGTACGGCCTGCTTGGCGGTTAGACGCGGATCTTTACCTTTCAGAACCGCCAGCGCCCCCGATACCATCG
This sequence comes from Candidatus Puniceispirillum sp., assembly GCA_018668795.1. Classification (GTDB taxonomy): domain Bacteria; phylum Pseudomonadota; class Alphaproteobacteria; order Puniceispirillales; family Puniceispirillaceae; genus Puniceispirillum. The sequence continues at coordinate 4,132 of JABJBD010000233.1, forward strand.
GCGCCGCCATTGATGTGCCAGAGTAATTGACATATCCATTTTTTGTATCTCTATCTTCAAGCACACCTGTTGACCGGATATTTACGCCATTGGCGCCCAGACAATATGCCTTGGCGATGCCGCACCCGTTACTAGATCTATATATCCTGTTATTTTCATCTAAATTTACAACAGCCAGCCATTTTCCAACAAAAGCCCCGTCCGTGAGAAAATAACTTGATTCCAGATTAGGTATATTAGATGGGATAGCTTTTCCGTCTATAACCTTACCAATGCTAGTGAAATAATCGATCGGCTCATCTGTATAACGCTTATCTGCGCTATATTTTGTTGCATAGACTGGTATTCTACCTGTCTCGCTGTTCCAGCCACCGTTTCCCGCCGAAAAAATGACGACAATATCCTTGCTTGCAACCCGCAACCACGCATCACGGGCTGGTTTCTGGAATATATCTGCATGACGTTGGCCATGGAGAAAGTAATTATACAGATTAAAATAGGTTTTTGGGCTTCCGGGCCTATCTGATCCCCATTCAACTTCTGCCGCCCATGTACTCCCCCAGCTATTATTCAAAACAAA
>JABJBD010000234.1 GCA_018668795.1 Candidatus Puniceispirillum sp.
CCAACGGTACTGGCGCGTTTGTTCTAGCAAGCCGGACGCCTGATCAGAAAACCGTACTGAAAGCCAATCCTGCTTATTGGGGTAAAGGTACATTCCCGCTAGAGGTTAGCGAGATTGTTTATACGCCTATTCAGTCAGCCGCGACCCGTGTTGCTGCATTGCTGTCAGGTGAAGTCGATTTCATTCAGGACGTACCCGTACAGGATCTCAAGCGCGTTGGCAGCCAGTCAGGTCTGAAGGTTGTTACAGCGGCGCAGAACCGCGTGATCTTTTTTGGCATGAATAGCGGGCTTGATGATCTGAAAACAGATAATGTTGATGGCAAGAACCCATTTGCCGATGTGCGTGTGCGCCGCGCCATGAACATCGCCATCAATCGTGACGCGATCAAGAAAGTCGTGATGCGCGAACAGTCATCACCGACAAATGTTATCATGCCGCCTTTCGTAAATGGCTGGACAGCCGCCCTTGACAAAATCCCGGCACATGATGTTGCCGCGGCGAAAAAGTTATTGGCTGATGCTGGTTATGCGGATGGATTTTCGGTCACATTGAATTGTCCGAATGATCGCTATATCAATGACGAGGCGATTTGTCTGGCCGCGGTTGGCATGTTTGGCCAGATCGGTATCAAGGTTAATCTTGACGCCAAGCCAAAAGCACAACATTTCCCGCTGATTAAGAACAAGACAACTGAGTTCTATATGCTGGGATGGGGCGTGCCAACATTTGACTCGCATTACATTTTCAACTTCCTTGTTCACGCCACCACCGAGAATCGTGGGTCATGGAATAACACTGGCTATGATAATGCCGCCGTGAATGACATGATTGTCAGCTTGGAATCAGAAACTGATCTTGCTGTACGTGATGCCACCATTGGCAAAATTTGGGCACAGGTTCAAGAAGACCAGCTATATCTTCCAATCCATAATCAGGTGTTGAACTGGGGCATGAAAGACGGCATCAAATTTGATGTGCAGCCAGAAGATCAGCCGCATTTCAAATATCTGTCTTTTAACTAAGAATGTTTTAAGGAGGCGGGCTTTCCGCCTCCTTTTTAATGACTGGTTCCTGTCATGTTGATCATCCTTCTCCGCCGACTTTATCAGGCCATTTTTGTGCTATTGCTTGTAGCGCTGATTTCGTTCTGTATTTTTCGATTTGTTGGCGATCCTGTTGATAATATCCTTGGTCAGGAAGCTACGGTTAGTGACCGCAACGCGCTTATTGACCGCATGGGATTAGATGATCCGGTGATCGTCCAATATGGACGTTTTGTCTGGAATGCGGTGCGGGGTGAATTCGGCATTTCCTATCGTACAGCTGAACCTGTTTCGACGCTGATTGCCGAACGGTTGCCAGCGACATTGGAACTGGCCTTTGTATCTGCCTTTTTTGCTTTGTTTTTTGGCGTCATTCTGGGCGTTTATACCGCCGTTCGACGACAGGGTTTTTCGGCGCATTTCATTATGACGGCCTCGCTTGTTGGCGTGTCATTACCGACCTTTCTAATCGGGGTATTATTGATCTGGCTATTCGCTGTCGAGCTTGGCTGGCTACCCTCATTTGGGCGTGGTGATACCGTTATGGTTGGTGTCTGGGAAACCGGACTTCTAAGTATATCAGGCCTCAAATCAATCATTTTGCCGGCGGTGACATTAGGGCTGTATCAGATGACGCTGATAATGCGGCTGGTTCGTTCGGAAATGCTCGAAGTTTTGCGCCAGGATTTTATCAAATTCGCACGGGCGCGGGGTCTGACCGAAAAAATGATACTGTTCCGTCATGCGCTCAAAAACACGCTGGTTCCGGTGACGACGGTAGCGGGATTGCAGATCGGCTCGATTGTCGCCTTTGCCATCATCACCGAAACGGTCTTTCAATGGCCAGGTGTTGGCTTAATGTTTATCAATGCGGTCTATTTTGTTGATGTGCCTGTTATGTCTGCCTATTTGCTACTTGTTGGCACCTTGTTTGTGATTATCAATTTCATCGTTGATATGCTGTATTTCCTGATTGATCCGCGCATTAAACAAGATCCGCTAAATGGAGGCGGGTCATGAGCAAAACGGGTAAAAGGTCGCGTATGTCGCGGTTTCTGGATAGCGACTTTTTCTTTGATTTCTGCCGTGCGCCAGTAACAATTATAGCGTCGGTCACTGTCGC
>JABJBD010000221.1 GCA_018668795.1 Candidatus Puniceispirillum sp.
ATGGCTGATCCGTTTGCCGTCATTATCGATAAAAATTTCAGCCACCATGGCGGCTCTGTCTTCATGCGGGCGCAGTGAGCAAAGATCGTTTGAAATGGCTTCAGGTAACATGGGTACGACCATATCCGGTAGATAAACCGAATTGCCTCGTGTTCTTGCTTCCTTATCGAGGGCAGAACCCTGCCGCACATAATGCGATACGTCAGCAATGGCAATTAATAGCCGCCAACCACCTGTGTCGGTTGGTTCGGCAAAAACAGCATCATCAAAATCCTTTGCATCGGCACCGTCAATTGTAACCAGGGCAATATCGCGTAAATCCAGACGCCCTTTAACTGGAGGTGTTTTTAATGCGTTCGCTTCGGCAATGACAGCATCGGGGAAATGCTGTCTTATATTGAATTCAGCTATCGCCAATGCACTAAAAGCGCCTGTGCTACTGGCTGATCCCAGATTGCGGACGATTCTAGCTGTCTTTGCTAGATACCCCTTTGACGGTAGTAATTCGGCTTCGACAAGATCGCCTGGTGCGCATGGGGCTGATGATGATGTCTGTACGCTAATCGCGTCGCGTTTACCGCGTTCGGCGGGCATAAGCTTAAAGCCTTTGTTTGTCGCGCTGATTTCGCCGAATAACCGTTTTTGCTGGCGTTCAAGGACTTTGATAATGCGCGCTTCGTAGAGATTTGGGCCAACACGAGCGAGCCGTGCCAGAATGGTTTGGCCAACAGATGGCGCGCGGCCTGCCTTGCGGCTAAGAATAACACGAATTTCGGGGGCGTCGGCATCTTGATCGCTGCTTTCGCCTGCAACACGTGCCAATCCATCACCATTGTCATCAAATGACATGAGTTCAAGCACGGTAACTTCGGGCAATTGTTCTGGCGATGCAACACGTCGGCCTTCGCGCCGCGCCAGGACGCCTTTTTCGCTTAGATTGCGCAAAAGCCTGCGTAAGGGCGCACGATATTCCTGTCCAATATTGAAAGCACGGACAATCTCACGCTGAGTAGGGGGAGTGGCACAGCTATATACAAAATCGACAATCGCCTGTTGCGAGGGAAGTCCCGTTATATTTGCGCCATCGCTGTCGTGATTATCATCCACTAGTTAGCTTTCTTACTGCTCTTTTTAGCTGTTGCCTTTTTCTTGGCCACTGCTTTTTTCTTAGGTGCGGCCTTTTTCTTTGTTGCCGCCTTTTTGGATGCCTTCTTTGCTGGCGTCTTTGCGGCTTTTTCTGCCAGCAGTTCGATAGCCTGATCCAGTGTTACATCGGCAATATCAACATCCTTGGGCAGTGTCGCGCGTAATTTATTATGTTCAACATAGGCACCATAGCGCCCCGCTTTGACATAGACATCGCCTTTTGCCGGATGCGCGCCAAGTACACGTCCCTTTTTCTTTGCTGATTCAGCTAGCAAATCGACTGCCCGATTAATGCCGACAGTCAATAAATCGTCATCAGCAGGTAAGCTGGTAAAACCGCCTTGATATTTCAGATAAGGGCCAAACCGTCCCAGCCCAGCCTGAATCATATCACCTGATTCCGGATGCGCGCCTACATCACGTGGCAAAGCCAATAGTGATAAAGCGCGATCAAGATCGATGGCGGCCGCGCTTTCCCCTTTTGGTAAAGACGCACGCTTTGGTTTTTTGGTCTCAGGGTCACCTATCTGAACATAAAAGCCATAGGGGCCTTTACGCAAAAATACGGGTAATTCTGTTTTTGGATCAATGCCAAGGTTTTTATCACCGACAGGCGCGTCATCTTCGCTACCATCACTGTCAGTCAATTTGCGGGTGAATTTACATTCGGGGTAATTTGAACAGCCTACAAAGGCTCCAAATTTTCCAAGTTTTAACCCCAGTCGTCCATCGTCACAATTCGGGCAAGACCGCAACAAGGCACCATTTTCATCAGCTTTGAAAAAATGTGGCCCCAATTCTTCATCCAGAACATCAAGGACGTTTGTAATCGTCAGGTCTTTGGTGCCATCGATAGCGGATTTAAAATCACGCCAGAAATTCGCAAGTAATGCTTTCCAATCAAGCCGACCTGCCGAGACTTCGTCAAGCTGGCTTTCAAGCTGTGCAGTGAAATCATATTCAACATATTTGTCGAAGAAATTACCAAGAAATGTAGAAACAAGACGGCCACGGTCTTCGGGAATGAAACGATTGCGGTCCTTGACGACATAATCCCGGCTTTGCAGTACCTGAATAATTGAGGCGTATGTTGAAGGGCGGCCAATGCCAAGCTCTTCCATACGTTTGACCAGGCTTGCATCTGTAAAACGAGGGGGTGGCTGGGTAAAGTGTTGTTCAGGAGAAACTTTCTGTATCCCTAGCTTTTCGCCCTCTTTCATTTCTGGAAGCAGATTGGAACGGGTTTCATCCTTTTCATCTTTATCGTCTTGGCTTTCCATATATACGGACAAATAACCATCGAAAACCATCACTTGGCCATTGGCGCGCAAAGTAACAGTTCCCGCAGGATCAGTAATATCAACGCCAGTTTGGTCTAGTTCGGCAGATTGCATCTGACTGGAAATCGTTCGCTTCCAAATCAACTCATAAAGTCTGAACTGGTCATGATCCAAAAAGCTACGCATAGCTTCTGGGTCACGGGTTATATCTGTTGGGCGGATGGCCTCGTGCGCTTCTTGTGCATTAGCGGCCTTAGTTTTGTAAACACGTGGGCTTTCTGGCAGATAGCGGCTACCAAAGCGCGATCCAATATCGTCTCGTAAGGCGGCAATGGATTCTTTGCCAAGCTGGACACCATCGGTTCGCATATAGGTAATCAGACCTGTTGTGTCACTGCCAATATTGATGCCTTCATAAAGGCGCTGGGCAATCTGCATCGTCCGGCTTGCTGAAAACCCAAGCTTACGCGAAGCTTCCTGTTGCAAGGTAGAGGTGGTAAATGGCGGTGATGGATTACGTTTTACACGTTTGGTTTCAATCGTTTTGACGGATAAATCAGCGGCATTGATCTTGGCTTCAGCTGCTTTTGCGGCGGCTTCATCTGGAATGCCAAGTTTGCCAAGCTTCTCACCGTCAATATGGGTCAGGCGTGTCATGAAATGACGGCCATCTGCCTTGGCCATCTCGGTATCAAGGCTCCAATATTCATCAGCTGTAAAAGCCTCAATTTCGGCCTCACGCTCGCAGATCAGGCGCAAGGCAACCGATTGAACGCGGCCAGCTGATTTTGATCCGGGCAATTTACGCCACAGAACTGGCGAAATCGAAAAACCAACCAGATAATCAAGCGCGCGGCGAGCGCGGTAGGCATCAATCAACTCTTCATCAAGCGCACGTGGATTATCCATCGCCGCCAAAATCGCCGATTTGGTGACTTCGTTAAACACAACGCGCTCAACAGGCATGTCATTGACAAGCTTTTTGGCTTTTAATTGCTCAAGCACATGCCAGCTTATCGCTTCACCTTCGCGGTCAGGGTCAGTGGCGAGGATTAACTTGTCAGCATTTTTAAGTGCGCTGGTTATTTCTTTGAGATGTTTTTCCGAGCCAGATGAAATTTGCCATTTCA